>JAHFBI010000072.1 GCA_023250095.1 Candidatus Melainabacteria bacterium | reverse complement strand
GCCATGACTCTGGCGCCGGCGTTCTGGCCCCGCCGCTTGAACCTTGCCTCAGACAGCTGCCAGGAGCGCGTGTTCCAGGTCGAATCTGGCGTCTGCGTCTTGACACATTGCCATTTTCAAAAAGAGCCTGCATCTTCGGCGACCTTACTTATCCTGCACGGGCTCGAAGGCTCCAGCCAGTCGCCTTGCGTGCTCGGAGCTGCCTGGAAAGCCTTTTGCTCGGGGTTGAATGTAGTGCGTATGAACTTTCGCAATTGCGGCGGCAGTATGCACCTGACACCGACGCTATACAACGCCGGACTGAGCGGCGATGTGCTTGCCGTGTTGCATGAACTCAAAGAAAAGGATGGACTGAAAGACTTCTTCATCGCCGGCTATTCTCTGGGCGGAGCCCTGGCCCTGAAAGCTGCAGGAGAACTAGGTAGTACTGCCTCTGATTTGCTTGCCGGTGTCTGCGCCGTTTCACCGCCGGTTGATTTGAGCCTGGCAGTCGATGCTATAGGCTTGCGCTCCAACTTCATGTACGAGCAATGGTTCCTGCGCACGCTGAAAGAGAAGATACGGGAGAAAGCCCGCAGTCACCCGTATCTCTATGATCTCACCGGGCTGGCGGCGGTGACGACACTTCGACAGTTCGATGATGCGTACACAGCCCCAGCCGGCGGGTACGGCACGGCAGAGAATTATTACCTGAGGGCCAGCGCCGCAGCCGTAATGGATCGAATAAGCGTTCCGACCCTCATCATCGCCGCTCAAGACGATCCTCTAGTGCCATTTTCTGCTTTTCAATCGGGACTGCTTGAAAACCCTCATATCAAACTGCTTGGCACCAGGCACGGAGGGCATGCCGGCTTCGTCCACCGGCAAATCGAACGCAGCCCCCTGTTCGATCGCTTCTGGGCGGAAAACAGAATAGTCACTTTCTGCCTGGAAGTCATGAGCCTCGGTGGTACCGCCCTCGGTAGCTAAGAGCAAATCCAGCCCTCAATCATGCCATCTAAAAACAACGAGGGTCACGCCCGCTTGACTTCCAGGCGAGGGCTGAAGCCTTTGTAGAATTGTGTACGTATCGAAAGTAGGGACCTAACAGCAAATTTTCAGGATGCAAAATGGTTAGTTTGGAGTAGCATGTTAGGGTTACTAGAAGTTTTGCCCGGCATTACAGCGGATCGATGGCAAGGAACCCTGAGTCTTAGGAGGATTACTGTGAAGAGATCGAGATTGGCCGCCATGGCGTTGTCGTTAGGTATGGTTCTTGGCATCATGTCTCCAGCACTGGCTGACAAGGGTGGCGATGAGCCGATGGATAAAGTTGTCGAAGGATCTTTGATAGTCACCAGAGTTGGTGGTGTCGGTGCCGGACTGGTTCTTGGCTGCCCGGTCGCCACTGTGCGTGAGACATACAAGTCATACACCACCTGGACGCCGGAGTTGGCCGACAAGATCGGCGGGAAAGATTGTGGTCCATGCATGGGGCTGGTGAGCCTGGTCACACTTCCAGCTTCCATCGTCTGGGGCGGCGTAACCGGCGTGTATTACGGCAGCAAGAATGCCTTTATGAAGGGCTTCACCGAGCCGTTCCATCCGGATTCTTTCAGCCTCGGCAAGGACTTTGAGGACTAAGAAGCCCTTGCCGCGACTTCAAGCGGTGAGAACATTTATAACAGCATCAATATGGAAAGCTCGCTCAAACCATGCTTTTATAAGCGGTCTGGGCGAGTTTTCTTCAGCGATTTATGGCAGAAATTAAGACAGATCTTGGTGCCTGGTTCACGCGCGTTCAAAAAGGGGCAAGCGTCAAGGAAGTCTTGGAGATCCTGGACGAATTTCGGCGCCTCGACTGGTCCGATAACGACCGCGCCGCCATGGCCAAAGTCTATTTGCGCGTCCTCGAGAAGGTGAGCTCGGCAACCCCGGCAGAAGGAGCCAGCTCTGAGTTAGCCGAGACTTCCGACGGACCCGTCTGGTACGAAAAAATGTAATGCCTCACGAAATTGCCGAGGCAGGCAAGCACTACAGAACCTCTGCCCCTGGTCCAAAGTCTTATGCCCTTAGCGCTTGCGTCATAGCAGCCTGTACTGCTCTTGGGCTTGGAATGCAAACCCTGTTGCCCAGGTTTGAAGACATCAATGTCGTCTTGATTTTGCTTCTGGGAGTGGTCTTTGTCGCTACCGGCATGGGCAGGGGGCCGGCCATTCTGGCCTCAATTTTGAGTGTGCTCAGCTTTCACATTATATTTATCGCGCCGGCGTTTTCGCCGCTTGTCGCTGAAGTCGAGTCCATGATCACTCTTCTCGTGATGCTGATAGTGACGATCGTTTTGAGCGGACTGGCCGGGCGTGTCCGCGAGCAGGCTGAAATTGCCCGGGATGGCGAGAGGCGGGCCATCACTCTGTACCAGATGAGCCGGGATCTCTCGCGAGTTAGAGGCGTGGACAATCTGTCTCAGGTCTGCGTCAATCATGTATCAAATGTGTTTGACTGCGCAGTTGAAGTATGCCTGACAGATGCAAGCGGCAAGCTTTCAGCTATAGCTCGAGCTCGAAATCCAGAGATAGAACTGGATAAGGACGAAGCACACGCCGCTGCCCAGTGGGTATTTGAAACGAGACCGCTGGTCGGTTCGTTCAACCTGGCTTCTCGCCGGAGTGCTGCACTGCTTGTGCCTTTGATTGCCTCCAGAGGGCTTGTCGGTTTATTGAGCGTCTTCCTAAAGTCGAGCAGTCAGCCGCTGGATCCCGTGCAACTTCGTCTTCTGGAAACTCTCGCCAGCCAGACGGCACTGGCCCTGGAAAGAGCCCAACTTGTGGATGAAACGCAAAAGGCCAATATCGCCATTGAAACTGAAAGATTGCGCAACACGCTCTTGAGCTCAATATCGCATGATTTGCGGACACCACTGGCAGCAATAACGGGCTCGGCCTCCAGCTTGCTGGAAGACGAAGATTTGCTTGACTCTTGCTCGCGCCGGGATCTGGCCCAGGCCATCTTCGAGGAAAGCAATTTGCTCAACCGACTTGTCGGTGAGTTACTGGATATGACAAGACTGGAGTCCGGCACTGTCAAGCCCAATTACGAATGGCAACCGCTTGAGGAGCCGGTAGGAACTGCTCTGCGCCGGCTGGAGTCAGCCTTGAAAGGTCGCCCGCTGCGCATAGATCTGCCTTCAGACCTGCCTCTGGTGCGCATCGACGGGGCGCTCATCGCTCAGGTCCTCTTCAATCTCTTGGATAACGCCCTAAAATATGCGCCCGGCGACACGGTCGTGGAAATCAGTGCCCGCATGCAAAGTAAAGAGCTTTTATTAGTAGAAGTGTCCGATCGCGGTAGCGGATTACCGGAACGGCAAGAAGAGCGCATCTTCGACAAGTTCTACCGTGCCCGGCATGCCGGAGGCGGAGTAGGACTGGGGCTGAGCATTTGCCGCTCTATCATAGAAACTCATGGCGGGCAAATCTGGGCTAAGAACAGGGAAGGAGGCGGAGCTGTCTTCAGCTTTACCTTGCCGCAGAAAGAAGAGCCGCCGGCAATTGGCGCCAGCATGACTGTCGCCGCCGAAGAAGACTGACAAAAAATTTCTCAGCATCTTTTGACTTTGATATTTTCCTGACACTTAAAAATTGCCTGCTTGGCCGAAAGGTCTAGGCTGCCTGCTTGAATTTGCTGCTATAAATAAGATTGCCCTGGCGCCTGGTCATGAGATAGCCGCGCCTCGATGTAAGTTTTCTTTCCGGCAGAGGAAAGTTATGACAGGCGAGCCAACCCCACTTGTACTTTGCGTCGAAGATGAGCCGCAAATCCGGCGTTTCTTGCGAATAGCTCTCACAAACAACGGCTATAGCCTGATCGAAGCAGCTTCAGGCGAAGAAGGGCTGGCGCAGGTTGCTGCCTCCCACCCGCACCTTGTCATTCTGGATCTTGGCTTACCGGACATGGATGGTCTGGAAGTAACGCGGCGTTTGCGGGAATGGACGCAAACCCCGATCATCATTCTTTCTGTAAGAGGGCATGAGCGCGACAAAATTGCCGTCCTCGACGCTGGCGCGGACGACTATTTGATCAAGCCCTTCGGCATGGGAGAGCTTCTGGCGCGCATGCGGGCAGCTTTGCGCCGCTCGGCTGCATCGACAAAGGATGAGGTCGATTCTATCTTCCAGATGGGCAATATCAGGGTCGACATGCCGCACAGGCAGGTTTTTGTCAATGACAAGGCCGTTCACCTAACGCCTATCGAATACAAACTGCTCGGCACCCTGATAAAACATGCCGGTAAAGTTCTCACACACCACCAGTTATTGAAAGAAGTTTGGGGCGATACATATGCAGACGAATCTCATTATCTGCGCGTGTATATGAGCCAGCTGAGGCGGAAGCTCGAAGAAAATCCTGCTCGCCCACAGCATTTCCTCACAGAGGCCGGTGTCGGCTACAGGCTGGTAGTCGGCGACAGTTCTCCGGAGTCCCAGTGACCCGAGCCCGGTCCGGAACACAAGATTAACTGATCACTTCTTAAAAGATACCTCTGCCCTCTGTCGCACAATGAACACAGAGCCTGAGGTTCTTTTGAGGGAAAGTAGATGGAAAAAATCAATCTCCTTGCCGCCTGGATAGGCATCCTTGCAGGATTGTGCTCAGGCGTGCCGCTCGGGCTTTTCTTTCAAAACGAAAGTTGGCTTGGCGGTTACGATTCCTGGAAGCGACGCTTGCTGCGCCTCGGGCATATCTCCTTCTTCGGGCTGGCTTTTCTCAATCTCGCATTTGCAGCCACCGTCAGCTACTTGAAGCTGCCGATCGCCGACATATTCTGGCCCTCGCGACTCTTTATCGTGGCAGCCGTCGCCATGCCTTCAGTCTGTTTCCTGGCAGCCTTCAACAAATCTTGCCGTCATCTTTTCTTTGTGCCTGTTCTCAGTCTCCTTGGTGCCACCGGGCTCCTTTTGGTAAGAGGAATGCTGTGATGAAAATCGGACTTATTGCCATGAATGGCATCCGGGTGGCAGACGAAGCACTTTCAAAAATGGGATTAACCCTGCCAGGCGTCCTGGACCGGGGGCGTGCTGTAGCCTCAATGCCCAGCCTGGCGCTCCTGACTCTTGCAGGATTGACACCAGCGAAACATACAGTTGAGTACCTGGAAGTGCCGGACCTCTCCTTAGCAAAGGACATACCCCAGGACTTCGATCTAGTGGCCATATCCAGCTATAGCGCCCAGATCCTGGAAGCTTACGAACTGTCCGATGCCTTCCGGTCAGCCGGAATCAAAGTGGTGATGGGCGGTCCGCATGTGACAAGCCTGCCGCAAGAGGCTGCACACCACTGCGATGCCGTAGCCATAGGAGAAGGCGAAGCCATCTGGAGCTCGATCCTTGAAGATTGCCAGAAAAATCAGCTGAAACAATTTTATGGCGCGCCTTTCAGCAAGTTCGACATGTCGGATGCGCCGATGCCCCGCTTCGAGCTGCTGGATGCCTCGAAATACAACCGTCTGACAGTGCAAACGAGCCGGGGTTGCCCGCATCGCTGCGAGTTTTGCGCAAGCTCGCTCATCCTAACCGACCGCTATAAACAGAAGCCAGCGGCCAAGGTCCTGGCCGAAATAGATCGGATCAAAGAGATATGGCGCAGGCCTTTCATCGAATTTGCCGACGACAATAGTTTTGTCGACAAGCAATACTGGCTGGATTTGCTTCCTCAGCTCAGGAACCGGCAGGTGCGCTGGTTTGCCGAGACAGATCTCTCCGTCGCCGAGGACGAGACTTTGCTTGGACTAATGAGCGACTCCGGCTGCGCGCAAGTACTCGTCGGTCTTGAAAGCCCGTCATCTGCCCACCTGGATAAGGTCGAGTTGCGCAACAACTGGAAGATGAAGCGCTTCTGGCGCTATAAACAAGCAGTACGGAAGATTCAAAGTTACGGAATAAGAGTGATTGGCTGCTTTGTTCTAGGGCTCGACGGGCAGGGACCGGAAGTTTTTGACGAACTCTATGATTTTGCCATTGACCTGGAGCTTTTCGACGTTCAGGTCACTGTGCTGACAGCTTTCCCGGGCACGCCGTTATTTTCCAGGCTCGACAAGCAAGGGCGCATTCTGGAGAGTGAAAACTGGAATAAGTGCACTCTTTTCGACGTCAATTTCCAGCCGGACTGCATGTCAGCGGACCAGCTGAAGGACGGTTTCAAAAATCTTGTTCAAAGGCTGTACACCCAGGAACTCACTGAGTGGCGTCGCGAAAGCTTCCGCCGCAATCTGAAAGTCACACGCAAAGCCAGCTGACAGATCCCTTCCAGCAAGGCAATCTCTGCTTTTGCCAGTTGGAATTATCTCAAGCAAAGTCAGCAAAACATGCAGAGAGGAACCTGAAAGGATCCTCTCTGCCATGCCGGTAGCGCCCTGGCCCCGGCTTATCTTTTTCATTTTGGAATCTGACCTTTGTGAGCTGCAATATTTATGCGATCAAGCTCTCTTGTGACGCTCGAGCAAGAATGAGAAACTGCGCACACCAGAGAATTTTCTGTCCACATGAATACCGATGCGATCATCACGGCAAGAAAGGCGATTATGGCGAAATATTCGACAATTGATTGACCTTCTTCATCACGAAGTGTTAGGTGGAGCAAATTAAGGATCCTGGCTTTCATGCTCCTTACTCCACTTTCTCGGTCAATCTCCTTTCTCGTTGTCTTTATCCAGTCCGGCAGGAATTTAAGAGATGCTATACGCCTGCGTTGCTGCTGTTGGCCTTTATGTTTGATGCTCCTGTAGCCAGACTGAACTTCATGCCCTTATTCTGATGCTCCGGCTTGCTGGTTACATCGTCACAACGATTGGTTCGATTCTCATCCAAAGGACGACACGAATAAAGCAATCAGCCCCTGGATATCACTGGCTGGAGTGACCGTGTCTTTGCCCATTCCTGGCTGACTTGCTCCGGCGCTCAGCCCTGCCAGATTTTTTTTTCCGGAGGAGCCTTTCGCCCCCGGTAACCTGGAGAAGATCCGGAGCCTGGTATGTATCCTCCCAGGGGCCGATCTGGCTCGAGTCAGGCACATAAGGCGCAGGCGGTGGCGCCAGCCTGGCCTGGTGCGGTGGTCTGGTCGGAAACTTCTGCCAGATCCTCGTGAATGAGGCTATTGTGGCCACCATATCCTTCTTGTCCCGATGAGGTGTCAGAACATTCTCTTTTGCTCTTTCAGTGCCTGCCGTCACTGTCGAAGCGCATTGCGTTTTCATGTTCTGCCCCTGGCTCAAAGCCAGGCGCGAGCTCTTTGCCAATGGATCGCCCTGCCGTAAGCAGTCCTCCAGAGAAAGCTCCACTGAGCCGGCGGCAGCATCGAGCGCCTGCCGAAAATCCTCATCGCTACCTTCAAGAGACTCGAGCAAAACACGCCGGGCATTTAACATGGAAGTCAGTCGCCCCTGACGCAGACAGAGGGATTTCAAAGCGCAATTGCAGCTTTCCAGCTCAGAGCTTGACGGCAGGGGGCTTTCGCCTAAGAGCCGCCGTTTTTCTTGCTGATCCGACACGCGGCTGGCAAGGGCCAGGAGGCGCCTTTTCAATCTGATTATCTGTCCCAGATTAAGTCCTGAGAGCAATTTTCTTAGCTCCGGATTCTCAAGAGCCGAATGATCTTCCGGGCAGCAGGGCGCATCAGCCACCAGGTGTGCCTCAAGAGTCACATCCCCCTTTGTCCGTCTTTCAAAATCCAGAGGAACAACATTTTGCTCGCCGCCAGGCGCAATAAATGTAGCGCTCTCTCCAAGCACACGCTCGGAAAAAAGCAGATTGGCAAAACCAGGCGTAAGATTCTCAACCTCCACCAGAGCAGGGAAATTAGTTCCGACCACCCGTACCCGGGCCGAGCCTTTCTTTTGCAAGGGATCGTCCGTTGAGCGCAACTCTGCTTCCACCCGGCAGATATCCACTTCGACGGCATTGGAAGACTCTGCGCCTGAGACTATATAAAGCTCACGGAGCGGACCCAGTGGCAGGCGCTTTGGAGCAGTCGCCAGAATCGCCACTGTCGAGCCGGAAAAGATATCACAATCGAAATCATCAAGTACGAGCCTGTCGGCGTCACTCTTGCCCCCAAAATTTTTGCCGACAATGACAAATGGCTGGCGTGCCTCCAGCAAAGCCGGGGCATAAGATATAGCTGGGGCCTGTTGCCTTCGGCTTATCAGAAGGGAAAGCCCGTCGAAAAATTTGGCTGCCTGCCTCTGTGATACGAGCAATCCGCCTGGTGTCACGACATAGTTGCTCTGGGCAATTTCTTTTCCGTCGGCACTGAGAAGGCATAGCTTCACTGCATCAGCCTGCGGGGTTTGAAAGTTTGCTTGCCCGAAGTCGTCGGTCTGACTGGCTAGCCCGTTGACGAGCACGGAAACTCCGGAAAGCGGCTTCCCGCACTGATCCCAGACCGAAACCCAGGCAGGTTTCCCGGGCTCGAGCACAGGCACAGCCAGAAGGCGCGCTGAAGCAGGTGATGCATGGATTTTTGCGGCAGGGAGCAAAACCTCCCCCTTCGCCTGTTCAGCCAGCGACTCGAGAGGACAACATGTCAGCGCCAGGGCCAGGAAAAAGAGCATGACGCGACAGAGTTTCATATTGCACCTAGTCAATGTCCAGACCAAGTTCTGCGGCAACCTCGTGAAAACTCATGACATTACGGTGGCAGAGCTGAATTGTGGCCACAGCTTGCTCCATGGTCATGCGCCCGCGCTTTATCAAATCCTGACATTCAAGAACAGCTTCCATATCCATCTGAGAGACAAGCCCGGACTTTTTCAGTAGATCGAATATCTTTTCCAGAGAAATCTTGTCGGACCTAGAAACTTTCGGCTCCCGGGTAATGCGCGCTTGCTTGCCTGTGGTCTGCTTGGCAGCAGGCAGGGACTCCTCAGTCTCCCGTTCAACTTTGGGCGGCGCGTTCAAAACAGTAAAGAGATCCTTGCAACCTGGCTTTACGGCTGCCGGAGAGCTGGCAGTCATAGTGGCCGCCCAGAGATCGATGCCCAGTTCATGGGCTGCCTGGTAACGCATATCCGGCTCTTTTTCCAATGCCTTGAATATAATCCGTTCGATTTCTTCCGGTATGTTCAAGTCCGGGCAGAGCGCCGAAAACGGGGTAGGCGGGTCGCTGACCTGCATGAGAATGGTCCGGATGGCGCTTTTGTGCTCAAACGGCAGGACACCGGCAATAGCTTCGTACATGACGCAGCCAAGAGAATATATATCCGAACGCGCGTCCAGCTCTGTTCCGCCGCACTGCTCCGGACTCATATAAGCAGGACTTCCCAGAACGTCTCCTGTAGTGGTCAGGTGCTCACCGCTTCCTTCGCGCGCCAGCTTGGCAATGCCGAAGTCGATTATTTTTACAGTGTCCACTCCCCGCTCACTCTTCAGCAACATTACATTGCTTGGCTTGATATCCCGGTGTATAACCCCTTTGCTGTGAGCATAAGTCAACCCGTCACATATCTGGGTGAAGATATTGATAAAAGAATGCTCGTCCAGTCGCTTCACTTCAGCTAGCACGCTGTCCAGGCTACGCCCTTCGAGATAGTCCATGGCCAGAAAGGGCTGTCCGAAAGTGGAAAAACCGAATTCATGTACAGCCAATAAATTGCGGTGCGAAAGACCACGCGCGGCGGCAGCTTCTTGCTCGAAACGTTTTCTGTTATTGGCATTGACCAGAAGATGCGGGTGCAGGACTTTGAGCGCAAAAAGTTGCCCGTTCTGGCGGTGGCGAGCTTTGTAAATCATGCCCATGCCGCCGCTGCCAATGGAGCTGATGATTTCGTAACGCTCGGAGAATACCGAGCCTGGCTCCTCGACTCTGGCAACCGGGAGAGCTGGTTCTGCCACGAGGGCTTGCGCTGGCTCGGCAGGTTTTGAGAGCGGCGCCGGAGCAATCTCGGCTTTGGGCGGTCGGAGCGAGTCAGGAATGACTGCCTTTGGACCTTGCTCGGCGACAGCCTCGACCAAGAGGCTATAAATCAGCTCAGGATCGATTGTCGTATAAATCCAGGACAGTTGTGTGTTCTCATCGTCGCCCACGTGAAAGACCCAGGTAGGGTCGATGGCATCCGTGCCGATGGTCACGCTCAAGAGGCAGGTGGGAGCCCGGTCGCTCTTTTTCCAGGTCAGAAGCACCGGCTGCCCGCGCCGGCCTTCAGCTGTCAGCATGGCAAAACGCAGGTCCTCCAGGGAAGGAGTGTGCGCCATCTTAACTAGCGGCGAAGAGCGATCCGGCGGCTGGCTGGCCGATGGCTGGACAGGCTTCTTCTTGAAAGCATCGTGTAAGGGCATTTTCTTGCTCCGGTCGCCCGGATTTATCCTAGATCCTATTCTTTCTTGTGCCACGGTCGCCTGTCTTTGCATCCCTTCAATTCTTGCCAGGCAATTCATTTGTCGCAAATAGTTGCCGCAGCAGCTAGAGATGATCAATGTCCTGCTCAACCAACTCCCGGTCTGTGCTATAGACAATTTCTGCAGACAGGACGTGCTCTTCAGGAAGCGCATAAGAGCGAGACTCGGCCAGTTTTACCGCCAGCTTCGGCGCAGGCTTTTCCAGGCGTCTTGCATATTTGGTCCTCAATTTGTTCCGCTCGTCAATCACGGCATTTGCGTATTGAATGAAAATCCAGCGGGCAGCAGGGACGGCAAGAAAGAGCGCGCTGTATAGAAGAAGCCCGTCGGCGAGAAGGTCAAACAACCCGCCGCTGCCGTCCGGGTGCCGCCAGAAATACCAGAGAGTGGAGCTGCTGAGCAGGTTGAGCAGCGCAATGACAAGAATGAGCCGTTGAGAGGCTTTCGGTATATCACATAATTCCCAGGTCCTTTCCTCAAGATAAGACGGGGTCTGCAGCCTATCCTCATGCTCCTTGGCTGTCACTTGCAAAGACGGAAAGGAATAGACGATGTTACCTTGCTCCGTGGCAAGCGCTTTGCCATTGAAGCGCAAAAGCGGCGGTAGCGCGAGGTCCTCGAGATGGCTGCCGGGGTGGGAGATTGAAAAGGGAGCAAGCTCGTCGCAAGTTATCACGCCGCCCCCGTCCTTGATCTTCTCGGCAATCAGTTGCCAGCGTCGCTCCCCGAGATCACAATTGGGATCGGCAGTACCGAAAAGAAAGGAAAAACAGTTGGAAAGTATGCCGCCAGCGCAGAGAGCCTTGCTGGCAATCTCCCGGCTGGACGTTGCAATGGATTTCCAGTGCGGAAAAACATAAATGTCCTCACCCTCGGTGCCCTTATCCAGGTACCCCCCGAAGTGTGTGAGCAATCGGTAGAGTTTGCCCCGGCTGTGGAAAAAGATGTGGAAGTGAGTGTATGCGGCTATCTGCCTTGCGCTGAGTACTCCTTTGTGTCTCTTGATGGATCTGCCCAGGCGCTCCCACTCGCAGGCGCTGAGGCTCGCCTCTTCATCGTTGCCGAAAAGGAAAGGCAGACTCCCGTAAACAGCCAGGTACAGACAGAAAAGCGGCAGCCTTCCGACCAACTGAACGGCAACAAAGATGGGCGTAAACAGAAGCGACCCGATGAGCAGCACGCCGAAAGAGGCTCTCACTGCCTGCCGCCCTGCCTGGAACACCTTGTCGAAGCGCCCGCCGAGCCGCTCGAGCAAATTTCTCGTCCGGTAGTCTCTTTCCACTGAAGGCGGAAAGCAATAAACAATGGCGCCGGCTTCGCCCACTTCCAGATGCCCGCCCGAGCGCCAGGCAAGATGATTGAGTCTGTCGCTCACGGCGTCGACGCCAAGCCCGGTATGCCCGGCCACGTCCGCTGCCGTCAACCGATAACCGAGAGCGGCAATTGCTTTTAGAATCCGGGGGGTTTCTCTGTCTGGCATCAAACAGCTGCTGGTCAGGTCATGCCGTGTTTGATAGCTTTGACTGCCGCTTCCGTTCGGGTATTGACCTGCAACTTGCGCATGACGCTGCGCACGTGAGTCTTGACGGTTTCGAGGCTTATTCCCATAGTGGCGGCAATCCGCTCGTTAGGCAATCCTTCGGCAATCAGGCGCAGAACCTCGCGCTCTCTTTCCGACAGACTCTGCAAGCTTATTTCCGCATCGTTTTCCGAACGAGCCCAGGCATCGGCAGAAGTCTGGAGGACGCGGCTGGCTATGTGCGGATCCAGCCAGGAAGCTCCGGCGGCCACTGTGCGAATCGCCATCAGAAGGAGGCTAACGCTGCTTTTTTTCAAGGCATAACCGTCTGCCCCGGCAGCCAGAGCCGAAAAGATAGTAGCCTCGTCTGTGTGCCCGGTAAAGATGATTACCTTTTTGTCAGGCCATTCTTGCTTGATGCGCCTGGTCACAGCCAGCCCGCTTTCAGAAGGCAAATTGATGTCAATGAGCACAATCTCCGGCTGCAACTCCAGTACTTGCTGGATGATGTCAAAACCATCGCCGGATTCGCCGACATAAGCAATGTCTTCCGTGCGCTCGAAGGCCACACGGAGAGCAAGTCTTATCAACTCATGATCATCTGCGACAAAAACGCCTACCATCGGCCGACCACCGCGAGTAACCATCGGGCAGGGATTCACCCCCCTTCACAATTACTATTCTGATCGATGATCACATTCTTGACTAGTGGCTAGAAAGTGTGAATCGGTAAACGGGACAGACAGACTGCTTGCGCCCCCTCAAAAGAGCCAGCCTGAAAGAGAGCAAAGATAAAAACGCAAAAAAGTATCGTCAACCCTGTTTGAAAAACAGAACTCAGGGTAGCGTCAGCTAGGGCGCGCAATTGATGGCAACGGCCATCTCGGAGCCGGGTGGCAGCACTGTCTCCAGCCGATCAATGATCTCGGTCAAGCGCCTCTCACATTCGAATTCCGTCCAGGACTGAAACGGCTCCAGCACTGATACCGTCACTGCAATTCCGGAGTCATGTTCCGTCCAGGTAACCGCGCAGCGAAAGTGCAGGTCCCAGAGCATGCCTTCTGAGCAGAGAAGCTCATGGCGACTGGCTGTCAGCTGCCGTGTCTCATCATCTATCCAGAAGTTACCCCAGCTCAGTTGCCGGAGCGTTGTCACAAGCTCTGGCGCAAGTTCTCTGACCGACAAAAAAAGTACCTTTATCTGTGTTGCCTGCATCATTGTCCTGTCTCCCGGTTACCTTGACCAGCCTCTGACTAATGCTGAGAACTTCTATGCGCTCTTTCCGTAGCCCTGGGAAACGGTGCTGTGCAAATTGGACACGAAGGCACTGGCTTTCGCTCTGAGATCCCTGTCGGGACACAGATCGGAAATAGAGGCAAATTCATTTGCCGCTTCCGAAACGCGAGCGCTCCTGTAATAAGACATTGCCAGGTAGAACCGGCATTGCCAGTTTGTAGCTTCGATATTCAATGATTTGGAGAAATATTCAACGGCCGTTTCTACGTCGCCATTGTGATATGCCCTCAAGGCAAATTCAAAGACTCTTTCAGCAACAGGATCCATCGAGTATCAACCCTTACCGCCCCATTACATTTATCATTAGCAACCGATCACTCTGGCGTCAATGGTTAGCTCACAGCCGCCAGTCTGCGGTGTGTGCAGAACCCGCTCCTGCCGTGCGTTTCAGAGAGACACTCAAATCCAGAGCAAATCTGCGCCAGCAAGTTGCCATACGAAGGTCCGGCATAATCTCATCTTAAGAGTTAACTCTTAAGATAGTGCAACGCTGCTTTCTCTGCTCATGAAGACTAGCGTTGACAGCACCTCAAATAAGAGCCATCATCAAGTCAGTCAGTTCCTTTTCCGGCGCACAGTGCGTTGAAGTGAAAGTTTCTGACAGAATATTGCTCGCGCCGCCTCGAAAATGGCTGAGCCTTGCAGAGCAACCAAACTTTCTTTCCACAGCCAAACCACGCAAGCGCTATTCGTCCCACCCCCGAATAGCGCTTGCGCTTTACTTTCCTGATCTCATGCTCAGGGCGATTCTCTTGCGCTCGAGATCAACGCTGACGACCGTGACATTTACTTTCTGCTGGACCTTGACCACCTGCGAGGGATCCTTGACGAAGTTGTCGGACAACTGGCTTACATGGACGAGCCCATCCTGATGGACGCCTATGTCTACGAAAGCACCAAATGCGGTGACGTTTGTGACGATGCCGGGCAATTTCATACCTGGCTTGAGATCCGCCGGCGTGTTGACTCCAGCGGCAAACTGCACCGACTCCATTATCTCACGCGGATCACGGCCCGGTCTGGACAGCTCGGAAAGTATGTCGTTCAGGGTCGGCAGTCCGACTTTGTCTGTCACGTATCGCCTTACTTCGATTCGTTTGCGCAAGCTTTCGGAAACCGTGAGGTCGGCGACCGAGCATCCGAGATCTCGTGCCATCGAATCCACGACGCTGTAACTCTCCGGATGAACGGCGCTTGCGTCGAGCGGATTGGAGGCTCCGGCTATACGCAAGAATCCTGCCGCCTGCTCGAATGCTTTTGGTCCCATGCGGGGCACTTTGCGCAATTGCTCCCGGCTCTGGAATGATCCATTTTCACTCCGCCACTTGAGGATATTGGCGGCAAGCTGAGGACCGAGCCCGGACACATAAGACAATAGCTGGCAGCTGGCAGAATTGACCTCGACACCAACCGTGTTGACGCAACTTACAACAACATCGTCCAGGCTCTTTTTGAGATCTCCTTGATCTACGTCGTGTTGATATTGTCCAACGCCAATCGATTTGGGATCTATTTTTACGAGCTCGGCAAGCGGGTCCATCAACCGCCGCCCGATCGACACTGCACCACGGACGGTTATATCCTGATCGGGGAATTCCTCGCGCGCCGCCGCAGATGCCGAATATATCGAAGCGCCACTCTCGTTCACCATAAACACCTGGATTTTTTTGTCCGGGCAAGAGGAAGCAGAAAGAGCCTTACCGATAAAAGCCTCAGTTTCCCGCCCGGCAGTGCCGTTGCCAATTGCTATGGCATCAATTTTGTACTGCTGGCAAAGCTTGAGCACTCTGGCGGCAGCACCGGCGGCTCCAGAGGCATTGGCTCCCGATTCGGTGTGCGGATAGATGACATCGGTATGAAGAAGCTTACCCGTCTCATCCAGACAAACAATTTTGCAGCCGGTGCGAAAACCGGGATCGACAGCCAGCACTCGCTTGTGCCCGAACAAGGGCGCAAGGAGAAGCTGGCGCAGGTTGGCAGCGAAGACAGCAATGGCTTCAGCGTCGGCGCGCCGCTTCACTAGCTGGCGAAGCTCCGTCTCCATCGATGGGGCAAGAAGCCGCTTGTAGCTATCCTGCACCGCCAGCCGCACTTGTTCGGCAGCAGGACTTTTGCCTGTCACGAACATCGACTCCAGTTCTTTGACTATCTCCTGCGGCTCGGGAGCGATTTCCAGATTCAAAAAACCTTCCTTCTCTCCCCGGAGCATGGCCAAAATCCTGTGGGAAGGAGTCTTGTTGACGGGTTCGCGCCAGTCGAAATAATCTTTGTACTTAGCTCCGTCTGCTTCTTTGCCTTTCTGGGCGATGCAGTCGAAAAAACTTCTTTCAAGCCAGAAGCGCCTGACCAGGCAGCGGGCCTTTTGATCTTCGTTCACCCATTCGGCGATGATGTCGCGAGCACCACACAATGCTTCTTCAACAGAATGCACGCCTTTTTCGCTGTCCAGAAAGGACGCCGCCTCGGCAAGAAGATCGCAAGTGTTATCTTTCAACAACTTTTGCGCCAGCGGCTCCAGTCCTTTCTCTCTGGCAATCGAAGCCCGCGTTCGACGCTTCGGCCGGTAAGGCAGATAAATATCCTCGAGCTCGGACAGCGACTTTGCCGCGTTCAGGCGAGCACTCAGCTCATCGCAGAGCAAGTCGCGCTCCTGTAAAGACCCGACAATAGAAACACGTCTTTTGTCCAGCGCCACAAGCTGCTCCAGCCGATCGCGAATTGCCGCAATGGCAACTTCATCAAGCAATCCGGTGGCCTCTTTCCGGTAGCGGGCTATAAATGGCACTGTCGCCCCATCTGAGAGCAAGCGAGCTGTCGCCTCTACTTGAGAGACCGGCAGACCTAATTCTCGGGAAATAGCATCAAAATGACTTGTTTGCATGTGTTCCAAAAAGTATAGCAGCGGCAACAAGCAGGCAAGCGGTCAATATTTAATCGAAGGCAATTGCTCTATCAAGGCAAACAGTCCCTGCCACGCGATCATAAGCCACCGGAAGATTTTTTCTGCCCTTCCGATGAAAACGGAGCGACAGGCTCTTCCCCCTCGACATTCTCCTTCGACGTCTCCTTGGCTTCCATCAAAGAGTCGTACTGCCGAATGTACTTGCCCTGGTCCTTGCCCTGGCGATCAATGCCGCCTGCGTGCGTGTGCATGGACTCGACGATGTCATTCATGCGCTTCTCCATTGTGCGCGCATCGGCTTTGCGCCCGGCTCCCCGGAGCATCTCCAGATAGTCTTGCATAGTGACATAGACCTGACCCGCTGAAGGGTAAAATATTTCTTCTTCGATATAGAGAGCGCGTTTGAAATAATCTTCGGCAATTTTGAATTTCTTTTCCTTGGTGTAGAGATTGCCCAGATCATTGAGAGCCCATCCCAGTTCGCAACCATTGGCAGGAAAAGGCTTCTTCTCGACAGCTTCCAGCGCATGCCGGTAAAACTCCTCAGCCTCAGCAAATTTACCAAGCCGACAGGCGCAGCCGCCGCAATCTCTCCAAGCCGATACAAGCTCCGAATCGTCGTCCAGGAGAAGACGCCGGCAAATGTCCAGGCGCCTCTTGTACAATTGCTCTCCCTCGGCAAACCGCTTTTGCCGCATGCGTTGCGAGGCCAGGCAACTCAGACAGCTCGCCAGCGCCAGACTTTCCTTCGGCGACTTTTCGTAAAAGACCTTCGCCCGCTCGAGCGCCCCTACTGCTTCGTCATCCTTGCTCTCGGTTCTGTAAACATCGGCCAGACCATAGAGAATTCTTGCCAGTGCGAGATCATCGGCCTTCGACTCCTCTGCCTCTTTCAAGGCAGCTTTATACAGCGCTTCGGCGGCTGAATCCTCAAGGCGCCTGTGACATCTTCCGCCCTTTTCACAAAGGGCTTGCCAGTCGCCATAGGATGGGCAGACCGTGCAACAGAAAAAGAACAAGCCGACAATTATTCCTAACTTGCCCGATTTTTTCATACGCGCGTCCATATGACTGACCACAACCTGTCTCAGCCGTCTTTCTCCCGGATAAGCACCGGTCGGTTGAAATTGTGCGACCAATCTCCCGGATGCACTTCATCTGGCATGTGCGGACGGTACAAAGCCCAGTAGTCATTTGCTGGAGCGTGCTGCGGAGATTTCAGATGCTTCAGTGACCAGCGAATATTGACATCATCCCACTCTTTATCGGCAACAGGCTTTGACTCGCTGGCGCTTATTCTGTGGACGCTCAGCTGCATCGTCGGCCCTTGCAACTGAACTGTAGCATCAATCCAGTTCCAGTGCGCATCCCCGTCCGCGTGCTTGAGAGGAAACACCTGCCTGTGCGGCTGTCCGTCAAGAATTGACTTACCGTTTATTTTGAGCGCATCGCTCAGATTGACATTGCAAACTTCTTCGTGCAGGACCCCTGCTTTGCTTGCACCACGGAAACCGAGCGTGGTGCTGAAGTAGCTTGCAGAGTGAATCTTCGAGTCAGAGACACCGCCGACCAAGGGCCCATCTTCGAAAGGAGAAACGCCGGCGCTGTCGACGAACTCGTCGAGCTGAGCGCCAAGAACAAATACGTGCTGCCCGGCTTCCGGTCTTTGTGCCTGAAGATTTTCGGCAATGAGAACCGGCTTGCCAAATTCATCGGTTATACCGCTCTTGCCGCCTTGTTTCAGGTACTCGGTCTCCTGCCGCCTTGATCTGGACAGGTCTTCGAAACCGGTGCGGTCAGGGGACAATTCCTGGCTCGTTCTGGCTGCATTTTTCTTTTCGCTTCCATCATT
>JAHFBI010000365.1 GCA_023250095.1 Candidatus Melainabacteria bacterium | reverse complement strand
ACAAGTTAGCGCCTATATTCCAGCTTACAACTGTGCTGCCACTTTGCAGCAGGCAATTCAGTCTGTCCAGCGGCAAAGCAGCGCTGTTGACGATATTCTGGTGGTTGACGACGGATCTCTTGATGATTCGGCCAACATTGCCAGAGCCATGGGGATTAAAGTAGTAAGTCATGAGATAAATCTGGGAAGAGGAGCAACACGAGCCAGGGCGATGAGCGAGGCCCGGCATGATCTTGTGCTCTGTTGTGATAGCAACAAGATTTTGTCCGATGACTTTGTTGCCAAAGCCTTGCCGCATATGGAGGATTCTCGATGCGCGGCAGTCTGTGGAAGGATCTCTCTGGACAGCTCCTTAAATCTTTGCCAGAGGTGGTCAGCCAGACATATTTACAGAGTGGGCACGTCCCATGGTGTGGAGCACCGTGCTCCGTTGGTCAGCGCCGGGGCCATAGTCAGAAAGTCTCTTGTGCTTGCTTGCGGGAACTACAACAAGCAGTTGAGGCATAGCGAAGATCGGGATCTCGGAGACAGGCTCCTGAGCGCCGGGCACGAAATCATAAGCGATCCGCAATGCAGGATAACTATGATTGGTAAACTGGCTCTCTCAGATGCTCTGGAGCGATACTGGCGGTGGAATGCCGGTGTCCAGGAAGAAATGGACATATACATGTATCTTAAGGTAGTTGCTTATGCCGCCAAAGTGATGGCTTTGCAAGACCTGCAAGCAGGGGACCCGCTTTCTGTGCTCCTCAGCTTGCTGGCCCCGCACTACCAGTTCTGGCAGTCATGGCGGCACAGAAGGAAATTTGACTGATTGCCAGGGAGCGTTTGTGAGAAGACTCAGCAGGTGGATCTTCGAAGAGCTGAAGGCGTTGTGCGCCGATCCTGTTTTGTTGTCCATTCTCGTTGCCGCTGCAGTGCTTCGTCTTTCTTCTTGTTTGCAGTACGGATTTTGTGACGAAGCATACATACTGAACAATGTCTTTCAGTTCTGCGCCCACAAGACGATTGTACCGGCCAATGCTGGCTACCCAACTTTGTTCTGCTATCTGGCGACAGTTCCATCCAGTCTGGCTGCTGTTTTGCTCACCCAAATGGGGCACTTGTGCTCGGCGTCGGATTTTGCATCTCTTATCAAACTCGATTCGCTTGCGGCTTATGTGCCGGCGCGATTGACCAGCGTCTTCTTTGGGATTGGAACTGTCTGGCTGGTCTTCCGGCTGGCAGAGGGGCTTTTCGATCGTACAGCTGCGACAGTTGCCGCAGCCGCCATCGCACTCTCGCCGGTTCACATTGACCGATCGGCGCTGGCTGTGCCCGATGTGACAATGACCTTCTTTGCTACTTGCTCTCTGTGGTATGCCCTGAAAATACTGAGTCGGCGGGAGCGTAAGGACTATCTTCTCTCCGGAAGTTTTGCTGGCTTGACTGTAGCCGCCAAATACAATGGAGTGTTTGTCCTCTTGCCGATTGCGACTGCTCATATTGTTAATTCCTGGCGGGGTCCCTTGTCGGGATACTTTAGCCGGAATGTATTCTGGGCGATGTTTGCTTTTGTCCTATCGTTTGTTTGTGCCTGTCCGGCGTTGCTGATTGTGCCCAGGCTCTACTTCGATACTTTGTTGTCCCAGTGGGAGATAGCCAGGGTAGGACATATGGGCATGTATGGGCCGCCAATTCTGACTCATATATACATGTTGTTGAATACGCAGACGACACTTGGACTTCTGCTCATTGGTGGAGCCATCTATTCCTTGTACCGGCACAGAAGGCAGGACATTGTGCTCTTATCTTACGTATTGCCATCTTTCATTTACATCGGCTCGCTTGCCAAAAAGGAATTGCATCTTTTGCTGTTCATATTACCGGCGTTGTCGTTGCTGTCTGGAAGATTGTTCAGCGATATGGTGCAACAGATAGCACCGCCGAGCCGACGTAAGACAGCGTCTTGCATTCTTTCCTTTGTAGTGTTTGCGCTACCGCTATTTTCTGCACTTGGGGAAGCCGTAGATCAAGTAAGCAAAACTGATAACAGGTGGATTGCATATCGCTGGATGCAGCAGAACATTCCCTCTGGAGCTTGTGTGGTCAAGGACGAATATCCAAGTTTTGCTCCGCTTTTGATGAGGAAGTCTCAGATGCAAGAGCTGCTTTCTGGTCCACACAGGGCCTTTTTTGAGAAACGCCTTGCCGGAGCGCGAGGCTTTGACATTGAGGAGATGGACTATACTCCTCAATGGATGTCCAATTGTCGAGCCGAGTATCTGGTGATTAGCAGTTATTATTACCGGGCTTATACAGAAGGGCTTGCGCCTCCGCCTGGCAATCCCAATTTTGCTCGCTTCAATGCACGCAAGAAGGTCTACTCAGAACTTCTGTCGCATAGCAGGTCATCTGTGTGGGAGTTGGTCAAGCGATTCGATTCAGGCAAGGGACCTGAAATCCTTATTTTCAGGAGGATGCCTGCAGGCAGTGGAGGTTTATGAACGGTCTGCCAGTTTGCGTTGGATTTTTGTATGTCAGAAAATAAGATCTTTTCGGTCATTATTCCGACCCGCCACCGCAATGACCAGCTGTGTGCCTGTCTCGAGAGGCTCAAACCAGGGCAGCAGAGCCTGCCATTTGAGAGTTATGAGGTTATTGTTTCTGACGATGGGGAGGACAGCTCAGCTGAGCAAGCTGTCCAGATGAATTATCCATGGGCGCTCTGGGTGCCAGGACCCAGGCGCGGACCTGCAGCTAATCGTAACAACGGAGCTAGCTTTGCCGGAGGGCAGTGGCTGGTATTTACCGATGACGATTGCCTGCCTGATTCCTTCTGGCTATCATCCTTTCAGGCGGCTATGCAGGCAACGGCTGTTGAGGCTATGGAAGGGGCCATTTATCCCATAGGAGACCCGGACAGAGATCTGGCTCACTGTCCTTCGAACTTGCAAGGGGGGTATTTCTGGTCGGCGAATATAGCTGTTGCGCGGGGATTGTTCCAGAAACTGGGCGGTTTCGACGAGCGATATCGCTTTGCCGATCACGAAGACGAAGATTTGAGAATGCGTGCTTCTGTCCATACGGACATTGTTTTTGTCCCGGAAGCCAGAGTGGGGCATCCGGTGCGTGTGTCGTCGTTGCCGGAGGCCTTGTCTTCGATACCGAAGAGGACGCAGTCCTGGGTCTGTCATATTTTTAAACATCAGCACACTCTGGGTTATGCCGATAAAAGATCGTATGTAAGAGGGTGGGTCCGCTACTGGCTGAAGGAGATGCTGGCTCATATCCGCCTCCTGCATCTCAAATCGGCCCTGGTTGCATTTGCCATGGCTATGACGGGTCCTGTCTTAATTCCAAGATATCTGGCTAGGGAGCAGGCAGCTGAAGACACCTGCTGACAGACACATCTTCGATGATTGCCTGGCAGATCAATACTGACAATTCGACATTGTCTGACATGGGCTATAGTTTTGCTTGTAGAAACCACTTGAGGAGTTGAGCGGTGCGGGTCTTTGTCCTGAACAACTATCCGCTGGACCAAGTCTGGGAGGAGGTAAAGCGTGGCGACAAGCCGGACCATCATCTTTACGGCATCAATTACTTTTACGAGCGCGGCTACGAAGTGCACATCGTGCCGTTTGCGGGGATGCGTTTTTTGCAAGAGGCCGGACATCTCTGTCGGTATATTCCGGTGGCACTCGGCGATCTGCCGCAACAATCCTGGCTGCTTGCACGGCTGGCTGAAGTTGATCTGATTTATTCTCCCTGTCAGACACAGACGGACTGGCTTGCCTATTTGCGCTCGGCAGGGCTGATCAAGGTTCCAATCGTCTGCCTGGCGCACCACCCGCCGAACAAAGGGAGGCTGTCCTGGTTACGCAAGCCATTTTTGAAAGTAATGATTGCCGGAATCGATTCTTTCCCGGCTTTGAGTGTGCGAGTGGCCGATATGATAAATGAGCTGTCCGGGAAGTCGGGAAAGTCGCAGCCCCTTAGCTGGGGCCCTGACGCTGACTATTATTCTGTGAAGAGCACCGGAGTAGGCATCGTGGCTGCCGGCAGAACCGGTCGGGATTTTGAGACCTTCGGGCGAGGGGCCACCATGACGAAGTCGCAAGTTTCGATCATCTGTCTGGAAAGTGCCACCAGAGAGTCCTTTGGACAGTTCGGTCCCAATGTGAAAGTATCAGTCAGTCCCGACAACTCGCCTATGACTTACAGACCGCTGATCGATATATATGCGCAAGCTCGTGCCCTGGCCATTCCTCTGATTCCAGGCGAGCACCTCGGGGGGCTTACCGGGCTGCTTGATGCGCTGGCTCTGGGTAAGCCCGTGATCATGACGAGGACTCCGTTCATAGATATTGATATCGAGGCTCTAGGTATAGGGCGATGGGTGGAGCCAGGTGATGCTGAAGGATGGCGGGAGGCAATTGAGTTCTTTGAAAAGAATGAAAAGGAGTCGTCTTTGATGGGACGCAGGGCCAGGGCACTTGTCGAGAAAGGCATGAATTCACGTGCTTTCGCCAATCAGGTGATGGATCTTTTCGATGCTGTTTGTGGAGTTCAGACAAAAAATTGATAGAAGC
>JAHFBI010000364.1 GCA_023250095.1 Candidatus Melainabacteria bacterium | reverse complement strand
AGTAGCCACGTTCAAAAAAACATTACGGGCTAAGATCACGGAAGTGAGATCGTTTTTCCACAGGTCGAGCCCATCACACTTTTGTGTTTGCCGTGTCCAGAGAGATCCATCGGGCTCAACAATAGCCACCGGCTGCCCCGTCGAGACATCGAGGCTGTACGTGGTCTCGCCTCCCTGATTAGCAACTGTGACCTTGCCATCCTTCGTCCGGGTGATGACAGCACCGTCAAGCTTGAAAGATACCTGAGAACCGTCCGCCTGCTCTACTCTGTATGTCCCATCAGGGCCATAAGCGCAAAGCAACCCGGGATTGCCATCGTCTGAGACCTCCTGCCTGAGCACACCTTTCTTGTCTACACAGTCTATGACCTTGCCCTTCCCGTCGGTTACCCGGTTAAGCTCCCCCGCCTCATATTTGAAAATTCGTTCCAGTCCAAAGACATCCCTGCTGCCAATCAAATTGCCAGCAGGATCCACCTCCAGGCGGGCGCCACTGTCAAAGGCTTTCACGGTCTTCAATCCATCTTCAATCAACCAGGAACTGTCGGCAAGGCGCCGATAGTTCTCCCCCTTGTCGCCAACGAAAAACACCTTGCCGTCGGCCGAGAAGTGCGGTTGCCCGGAAATCTCCAGCGCCACATGAGGCGCCCTGAAAGTCTTGCCGTCTGCTGACTCCCATTTAGTGCCGGTGACATCGCTCACCTGCTTAATCGAGTCGTCCTTGCGAAAGCTCGTCTGGCAGCCGCTATTCTCAATGATGGTGGAGTCTCCGTTCGCCCGCAGCAGGGAGATGGTGCCGCTTTTGCCCACGAAAAACTTGCCAGCGAAAGTCCCTAACCTCTTCCCCCCTTTTTCAATCGTCCAGGTGTCGATTGTCGCCAGCACGGCGTCCTTGCCTTGCCGCGTTCGGTCTGAATGTTCCCATGCACTTTCGGGCTCGACTGGAAACTTCCCGGCTCCTCGAGGCTGTCCTTCCGCCACGCAACTGTATTTTTCCACAGCTCCTTCAACCTTTCTTCCGCCTGGCTCCTGCCCGAAGAGAGCAGAGCCTGCCGACTCGGGTTCGGACGGCGCAAACTCTGCAACTTTCACCTTCTCACCTTTTTTCTCCAGCACTGTGCCATCAGGCAGCGTTACTCTTGTGATGGTTCCTTCGTCGTCGAACACAAAATGATGTTCCTTGCCGTTTGGCTGTCTGACGCTTGTCGGCTGCCCCTCAGCATTGCTTGCGACAAGGGCTCCGTTGACAAATCTGGAAAGCCTGGCTCCCGAGCTAGGCTCTATTACCACCGAAGATGGAAGCTTGCTGTTCGCGACCATAGCGAGGTCCTCCGGCTCAGACAGCGAGAACTCGACCATGAACTTGCCATCTTGCCTGGTTGTCTTCTTCCCCGGACTCCACAGTCCGTTGCCGACGTTGTACAGAGTCGTTGTGCCCCCGTCTCGGGCAGTGTGAATCTGCGTTTGTTCTTTCCATCTGGCTTCAATGGAAGAGCTGTCGCCAAAGAACATTACCAGATTATCTCTGCCTGGCTCGGAGGCGACGGCAGGCTGTCTTTCGATCCTATCCGGACGCCCGGCGACAGGTTCAAATTGCACGGACGTCACCAGTGTTTCTGAAGCGGTTGTGACCATGGCCATGCCGTCGGCGTCATTCTTGACCTTGCGCCAGCCCCAGCCGTCCCAGCCCTCAACAGTCCTCTCACCGCCCTTTTCGGTAGTGCGGCAATATTTGTTGTAATCGAATGTTTGCTTGCCACCATCCTTGCGCAGCACTTCCACAACGCCCTTCCCATTGTCATAAATAATGTCGCCAGAGGCGTTTACCTTGAATTTGCCATTTATGGCGCCGGCGGCATCCTTCTCGATATTGAAAGGCAAGCCCACAGAAAGATCGCCGAATCCATTGCTTCTCTGAAACCACTTGCCGTTGCTGTCGGCAAAGACTTGCCTGCCGTCCGGGAAAGTGACTCCGGCAAGCTGCCCTTTCTCGTCACAGGCAAATGCCCAATGCTGCCCTGCACGCGCACCGGTCTCGAAATTGAGGACGACAACACGCCCGGTCACATCATCGATATCAAGGCATCCCTTCTCACCATCTTCCAGTTCGAAGGGCTTGCTTACGCCGGTGATCTCACGCCCGTCCTCCTGAGTCAGTCTGAATTTCCCGCCCTCATGACGCGGCAGAGCAAGTCCTCCCCACTGACCATACTGGTCAGAAGAAGAAGAAGAAGAAGAAGAAGGAACCTGCCATCTTTCGTCGCCAGCCTTGTCCGGCACAGCCAGAGCCACGCGGCTGGCAAGAGGTGAAGCATTACTGGGGGCGGGGTTGCCGTTTTCGGGCAGATCAGGCGGACTGGCAAGATCTTTAGAGGCGTAAGCCTTCAGCGCCTGCCCAGCAGGGTTGAACTCCGCACTCTCCACATCAAAGGCCCCGGCATTGCCCGGGGGCTGCTGCTCCTGCTCCACCTCACTGCCCTTTAAGCTTTCTTCCATTGCCGGACCGAGCAATCGGCTAAGCTCAGCTGCAGCGGCTGCCGGGTTAGAAAGTGCCAGTGCTGTCAACTCTTGAATTTTTTGCAAAGCTGCCTGAGCGTTGCCGTTGAAAACAGCGAGCAAGTCTGAAAGCTGCCTGGAGGCAGCAAGATCTGCACCGCCATCGTCGTGCAGGCAACTGTCCCCACGGATCCTTTCCTCGAGTTTCTCAGTCCAGGGGACCTGCTCGTCGCTGCTCTGCCCAACTGATTCTTCAGGCGCTTTCTGCCGTTGTGCCTTACTATCACCGTCGGACACGAGCTTTCTCCTGCAGAATCTGCCAGTTGCAATCCAATATGAAATGTTCCCGCTCGACTGCCCACTTAACTGCCAGGCAACGGGATCCTGCCCGCAGCTCGCCTTCGCCAGACAAGAAAAGGCTATCTTACTTTGAATTTTAAAGACAAGCAAAGCCGTGCAGGAACCGGCAGACAGGCAAGAAAGCCTCAGCCTGAACAAGCGGCCCATGGCACAGCCTGCCAAGTGGGATGGTCGCAGGGATCGAAGACAATCTGAAAGAGGCTATGCCGGACTGGCAAAAATGACCGGAAACTTCCCCACTGTCCGTCGCCGCGGATAAGTCCGCTCACTTCTCACCATTCACCGCTCACTCATCCGGTTTGCAGCAATACGCTCGTTAAGGATCCTTAGCTGATCGCGCAATTCAGCCGCGCGCTCGAAATCGAGCATCTTTGCCGCCTGTTTCATCTCCTGCTCCAGCTTTTTGGCTACTTTGGGCAGGTCAGCTTTCATCGCTTTAAGTTGCTCTTCGATGGTGGCAGCAGAGACTGGCTCGCGCGGCAGGATCTCGCGCCCTTTCAAAGAATCGAGCAGGGCATTTGTTGTCTCTTTAACGATAGTTGTGGGAGTGACATTGTTCTCGATATTGTAAGCAAGCTGAATCTCCCGCCTCCGGTTCGTCTCCGACAGTGCCCTCGACATGGAGTCGGTCACTTTGTCAGCATACAGAATAACGCGCCCGCCGACATTTCTGGCCGCCCGCCCGATCGTTTGCACAAGGGAACGCTCGGCGCGAAGGAAGCCCTCCTTGTCCGCTTCCATGATCGCCACCAGGCTCACTTCCGGCAGATCGAGCCCTTCGCGCAAGAGATTGACCCCAACCAGGACGTCATAAGCTCCAAGTCTCAAGTCCCGCAGAAGCTCCACCCGGTCGAGCGTCTTCACATCGGAGTGCAGCCAGCGCACACGGATACCGAGCTGCTGCAAGTATTCGGTAAGATCCTCGGCCATCCGCTTGGTGAGCGTAGTCACCAGGACTCGCTCCTGAACAGCAGATCTGGCGCGAATCTCCTTGATCAGATCGTCAATTTGCCCGACAATCGGATGCACTTCCACTTGCGGATCGACAAGCCCGGTCGGTCTGATGATTTGCTCGACAATCTGCTGGCTGACTTTCAACTCCCAGTCGCCGGGAGTAGCGGACACGAACACTACTTTGCCAACCTTGGCGAAAAACTCTTTTGATGTTAGCGGGCGATTGTCACGCGCGCACGGCAGGCGAAAACCAAAATCTATGAGCGTGTCCTTGCGCGATCTGTCGCCATGATACATGCCCTGCAATTGCGGCACGCTCACATGCGATTCGTCTATAAACGTGAGAAAACCGTCGCGGCCGTATTTGCGAACGAAATAGTCCACCAGGGTCTGCGGCGGCTCGCCAACCTTTCTGCCTTCCAGTATGCGCGAATAATTTTCGATACCGTTGCAATAGCCCACCTCGCGCAGCATTTCGATATCGAAAGCCGTACGCTGCTTCAGCCGCTGGGCCTCGAGCAGCTTTCCTTCTTGCTGCAGTTCATCGAGGCGAACTTGCAGCTCTTCTGCGATCTGTTTGATAGCACGATCGAGATCTTCGTCATCGGTCACATAGTGCTTGGCAGGATAAATGCGCACGGACTCTGCAAGGTTCTCTATTTCACCGGTGACCGGATTGACTGTGGACAGCCGTTCGATCTCATCGCCGAACAACTCCACCCTGATTATGTTCTCTTCATAAGCCGGATAGACCTCCACGACAT
>JAHFBI010000363.1 GCA_023250095.1 Candidatus Melainabacteria bacterium | reverse complement strand
AGGTGCAGCGAGTACTGGATCTGGGCTGCGGCAGCGGCTGGCTTGCTGTTTATCTGGCCCGGCAAGGATTTGCCGTCACCGGTGTTGATGTAGCTCCGCCAGCTCTGGAGTTGGCGGGGATGTGGGCAATGCAAGAGAAGCTCCCCATCGATTTTCAAGTGGCTGATATTGCTCATCTTTCCTTGCCCCCGGGTTCTTTCGATGCCGTTGTGGCCAATTCCATCTTCGAGCACCTGACCTATGATCTGGCCCGGTCTGCTCTGGCTCAACTCAAAGACATTCTCCGCCCGGGGGGGATTTTCTTTGGCTGCTTTGACAAGGTGGGCACCGGGCCAGGCGAATATTTTCAGCTTGAGGACGGCAGCCATATTTACACCGACCGAGCGCGGGAAGGCATGCTTTTGCGTAATTTTTCCGACGACGAACTCGTCGAGCTGTTTGCTGGCTGGGAAATCATTTCTCTCGAAACAATTGAAAGCGGCAGCCGGCTTGTCTTTGCCAGATCCTGAAAGAAAGCCTTGCGTTCCTTGGTTGATAATGTCAGATTGCTAGTTTTTTAAAGCTAGGACTATCTCAAGTCAGCGCCGGTGACGGCTCAGGCACGGAGACTTCAGTCGGCGGCAACAAGTGCGCGGCGGCAGCCGGCAAAGCGACATTTATCTCCATGCCTGCGTGATAGTCCACTCCCTTTTCATTGCGGGCGCTCGCGCATACTGTGACATCGCCTGGCAGGGACAATCTGTATTCGCTTACATTGCCTTGATAGCTACGGTGCATGACTCGAGCCGTGAGCTGATTGACCAATCGGTCTAAGAGGGAGGGGGTATGGCCAGCCAGAAGAAAGGCTTCGTTGCGAATAAAGGCTGTGGCCTGGCTGCCTGCTTGCAAGAAAGACAAACTTTCCCCAGGGTCGACCCATAAGAGAAGCTCGGCATTGACTTTGAGGAGCACGAAAGGCGGCTGGATTTCCGCAACCACTCCGGACAATAGATTAGTCTGTCCAATAAAATCCGCTACAAAGGCTGTCTTTGGTTTCTGGTAGATTTCTTCGGGGCTGCCGACCTGTTCCAGGTGCCCATGGTTAAAAACAGCGATGCGATCGGAAAGAGCAAACGCCTCTGCTTGATCGTGCGTCACCATGACGAAGGTGATGCCCAGCTCGCTCTTGAAGCGGGATAACTCCGCCTGCATCTCCTCCCTTATTCTGGGATCGAGAGCCGAGAGCGGTTCATCCAGCAGGAGAACTTTCGGGCGGTTGACGATGGCCCGGGCAAAAGCCACACGCTGCTGTTGCCCGCCGGATAGCTCTTTCGGGAAACGGTGTGCCAGATGCGGCAGGCGGACAAGTTCCAGCGCTTCTTTCACTCTGTCCGGGATCTCGCCTTGTGGGCAGCTTTTCGAGACTTTCAAGCCGAAGGCCACATTTTCATAAACGCTAAGATGTGGGAAGAGAGCATAGCTTTGAAAGACCATGTTCACAGGCCTTCTGTGCGGCGGCACATCGGACATATCACGCCCGTCGACGAGGATCTTTCCCAGGCTCGGCTGCTCGAAACCAGCAATCATTCTCAAAAGGGTGGTTTTGCCGCAACCGGACGGCCCGAGCAAACTAAAAAATTCACCGGCGCCAATGCGCAGATTTATGTTGGCGACAGCATGAGTGTCCTTAAAGCTCTTTGTTACCTGGACAATGTCCACTGCAGGTTGATTCAATCTCTTGCTTTCCCCTTCATATCTCTGATCAAGAAGGCAATCTGCAAGTTAAGCAGCACCTCCGCTGCGTCTATGTCAACCGAGAGAATTTCGGCAATTTGTTCCAATCGGTAGCGCATTGTATGCCTGTGAATGAAAAGCTCTTTGGCGGCAGAGTTGAGATTGGCGCCCTGCTCCAGATAAACTCGCAAGGTAGGAATAAGCTCGCTTTCCCATTCAGCATCATAAGCTTCCAGCGGGGCCAGGTTCTCTTCATAAAAGCGCTCCAGCTCCGGATGGTCAATCATGAGATAAAGGAGTCTCTTGATGCCCAGGTCGCCGTAGCCGACCACAAACTCCTCATTGCCCCGGCTCATCGAAGCGATTATCAGGGCTTGTCTGGCTTCCCTGTACGCGTCCGAGAGATCAAGAAGGTTCTCGGCAATGCGTCCGGCACCCAGTTGCAATTTGAGCTCGGACTTGTTTTTTCGGATAATCCCCAGCAGTCCATCGGCATGTTCCTGCCAGGTTTTTCCTTCTTTGCTGTGATAAGGAAGGACAAAAACGTGCGTGGCTTCCATCTCGACCATGGCAAAGCGATCTTCGGGCCAGTAAGCATCTCTGCCAGCCGACTCACTGGTTGTTTGCACGGCAAAAACCATGAGGCCATCGCAAAGATCGAAGCCGAAGTGCTGCTCGAGATGCTCCTGATCCCCTGCCGACAGGCTGCGCCCTGAAAGAAGATCTTTGAGCAAACTCTTTTGTGTGACGGTAAAAGTCGATACTTCCTTGCGGCGGTGGCTGAAATCGACAAGCGCCGCAAGAGCTGCCGGAGCCAGGTAATCGGTAATAAAATGAGCGTCATCGGACGGGCGAATCATTACCGACAGATAGCCGACTACAACACCCTCAAGGACAATGGGCATTACCAGCCGCCGCCCGATGCGAAAAGGTTGCTCGGGCAAAACAGTAGCCACATCCCCCGACTGAGCCCTCATCTCGCGGTTGAGTTCCTCAGCCACCTCCTCGGTAAGAGTGCGCTGCTGGCTGGGTGGTGTCGGACCCATGTTCTGGGCAGCAAGAATTTTGAATTCAGCCGTCTCCACGGCGACAGGGCGGTGGATTAAAGCGCTCAGCTCTTCCACCAGCCCCTGCAATCCGTTTTCCAGAACGCAGGAGAGGAAATGGGCATGCAGTCTGGCGCTGGCTCTTTTAATCTCGGACTGAAAGGCCAGCCGAATGTCGTCGGCCACCTGTGCCGGCTCGCCCAGTTCAGGCACGGACAGAAGCGCTGTGCCAGCCTCGGCGAAGAGCTTCACCAGAGGCTCAATCTGGACATCAATTCCTGAAACCGGGCGCGAGGGTACAACTGCTCCCCCGACAACGCCAGCTAGCGCCTGGTTGCAGCCCGGTCGGATGAGAATTACACCTGCAAGATCCCTAAAAGCCGAAATTTCTTGACCGGCAAGCGCCTCGGCGCGGGTAACAACAAGGCTCCCGGCTCTGGCTAGGCTCAGTCCGAAGACGACTTGCGAGATCTGTCGATCAAGCAATCCGTCCCCGTATAGCACCTGAGCTTCAGACAAGGCTTCAGCATTCAGGAGTTGCCTGAGTGTCGGCTGTAGATATAAACGACCGGGAGCCATAAATGCCTTGCGTACCTTAATGGCTTAATTCTATTAGATCCCTGTCTATCTTCTCTGGGGCCTTTAATCTAACTCTTGTTGGCTCGACCTCAGGTGCAAGCAAAATCAGGGCAGCATAACGAACTTAAGGGCACCTGGCCAATTCGTTTTCGCCATCGCCCACGGGCACTATTGTCTAATGGATGAGACAGTGGTAACATCCCCGCTCTGGAGACCCTAACTGGCTTTTCATTACCGAGGAGGAAACGTAATGAATAGAGCTGAGCTTATCAGCGAAATCGCAGAACTCACCGGGCAACCCAAAACAGAAATCGGCGCTGCTCTCAAGGCCGTGCTTCATTCGATCACATCCGCTCTTTCCAAGGGAAACAAGGTAACTCTTGTTGGATTTGGGACTTTCGAGCGTCGCACTCGTCAGTCCAGAACCGGGCGCAACCCGAGAACGTTGGCGCCGCTGCGCATTGCCGCCAGTCGCGTACCAGCTTTCCGTGCTGGTCAGGATCTCAAAGATGTCGTTGACGGACGTTCGCGCCAGAAGCCCTGGCGGTCCGGCACTACCAGGACTTCTCACACCAAGAAAGCAACCCACAAGTCGGCCAAATCCAAAAAGCGCTGCTAACTGACATCAACTAGAAGCAAGGCGGGTCGGGAAACCCCGGCCCGCTTTGCTCTTTTTCCAGGAAGAGTCCTGAGTCTTTCAGAAACAAGCCAGATGGACTCCATATCGATGAGCGGCAGGCAGGAAGCAGCAACGAGAGGATGGGGCAAACAGCGGGACACGCCTTACATATCAGTCACCGAACGAACATGGGCAGGCAAAAGCCTCTTGGCAAGGCTCTTGAAGATAAAAAATGCCGAAAATGCGAAAAATTTTTCATCAATCTATTGAGCTTGGCAACCGTTTGAGACAAAATTAATACACCTTCTTGAAACACCGTCAGTACCCTAACCCGTACGCCACACCCGGCGTGCGCTAGAAAGAACGCCTCATGCGACCTTACGTAAGAGAATTCGAAGAAAGATTGCTTGGGCTCTTTGAAAGAAAAGCCGCCGAGTTTAGCCGGTATGCTGAAGAACAGCCTGCCACCGCGATAGTGACCAGCCAGCTTGCTGATCTTTATCGAGACCTGGCCGAGGCAATGCGCAAATAGGACTTCTGCCGTTGCCACCGGACCTTTTGAAGGCACACGGCTCCGTTGTCGAATTTTCGGCAAAGAGCAGCTTTGTTTGAACGGG
>JAHFBI010000362.1 GCA_023250095.1 Candidatus Melainabacteria bacterium | reverse complement strand
TGAAGGACGGATTGCCTTACCAATCGGGATTGCCTCAGGGAAATTCCCTGGCTATACATACAAGGCACGTCACATCGCCTGCGCCAGGCAATTAGACGGCAGCTGTAGCTGTTAGCACTCTGACTCCGGGCAACTGATGAACGAATACGATATCTTGCTTGAGAGTCCTTTCAGCCAGCTCGACCAGGTGGGCATGATGTGTGAAAAAAATGATTTGAGTAAGCCCAGAGAGATCTCCGAGTATTTTGAGGGCCGCTGCAGAGCGCTGGTCGTCGAAGTTCACGAGAATGTCGTCCACTATGAAAGGGATAGCTTGGTTATGCCTGAGATAAATCTCCAGGCTTGCCAGGCGCAAAGCAAAATACACCTGGTCGCAAGTGCCGTCGCTCATGCCCTCGAGAGCAACAAGCTGTCCTGAGCCAGCACGCACACCTACCAGAATCGGCTCACCCTTATCGTTATAGTCTTCTTTCAGCCCGGCGAAGGAGCGAAGAGTCAGCTGAGCAAAGATCTCGCTGGCACGCTTGAGCACCGGACTTTGATTCTTTTCGCGATAGCGCTCTATGCCCCGGTTCAATATAAAATGGGCAAGACGCGCCCGGGCATATTGCTCGGAATCAGCAGCAATCTGCGAAAACAACATCTGGACTTGCTCAGCCGTCTCAGCTGCCTGTGCCCCGCCATCGATACGCCTGAGCTCAGCCTGCTGCCGCCCGATGTTTTGATCAAGCTCACCTCTTTCATTCTGACATTGTGCAATTTCTTCAGTCAGGCGGCAGATATCGGGCTCTATGGAATCAGGAGCAAGGGCAAGAACTTCCTGGACAAATTCCTCGAGTGCCGCGCCCCCAGACACTCTCAGCAGATGCAGCTCCAGAGCAGCTCTTTCGCTGAGTGCCCTTCTGAGGGCAGTCGATCGCTCGAAGGCAATCCCCAGGCTCTCGTAACTCTGGCAGCCGGCTTCCTGACACATCATCGAGAGCTTATCTTTGGATTCCCGGCACTTGAAGCGGCTGGCTTCAAGTGCCTCCAGCCGCCGCTCTTTCTCCCTGGTGAGAACATCGAATCTTTCTTTGGCTGCCCGCATTTTTCCCAGACGACTGTTCAGTTCTGCGGCAGCCTGCGGAGGCGGAAAATCCAGAAGATCAACTGCTACTTTATTCACCAGCTTCTGGACATTGCTTGCAAACTCTTTGCCATCACGCTCGATTCCATTGACTCGATGGTGCAAGTCCTGAAGCTCAAAGAAGTCTTTTAAGAGGCGATCCAGAGTATCCAGGACAGCATTTGCCTGCGAGGGTGTGGTATTTGGTTCCAGAGACAGCGGCTGCAGCGCCGCAGCCCAGCGGAAATTCCAGTCCTCGAGCGCCTTTTGTGCGGACTTGAGCTCATCTTCAGCCTTGCTCCGGTCTGCTTGCAGCTTTTCTAGATCAAGGATTAATCGTTCGCGTTGCGTCTTGACACTGCTGGCAGTATCGATAATCATCTGACAGCGTTCTATCAATCCTGAAAGCGACTCGCCCTCAAGAACCGGTGGCTCGGCAAGTCCGAGCAAGACACTTCCTAGCTCCTGCTTGCACTGGGCGATGCTCTCCTGCAGATCCTTCAGATGGATGCGAGCCTCACGCACCACAGCCACCTGTTTTCTCACATCTTGAAACCTTTGCGACCAGGCGCGCATCTCTGCCGGGTAAGAAGCTGATATGCCAGCAGCTCCCCAGAGTTTCACCCAGTCTTTCTGCACATGTTCTAGCTGAGATTGATTAGAGTCAATCTCCTGGCGCAATTCCTCAAGGCGTTTGTTGTGCCTGGACATATCTGCCATCAAAGATGCCTTCCTGGCGACATGGTCAGCCTCCCGGCGCAGGCGATCAGCCAGCGAATCGGAAGTTGCGACACTTTGTTCGTAAGCTGCGCAGAGGTCCTGTTCGACACCTGTCACGCCGACGAAGTTCGCTACCTCCTGAGGCTCCGGCGCTCCTTCCCTCCATGCGCGCCTGATTAGCTGCCAGCCCCTGTCTCTCCGGCGACGGGAGAAAACAAGGTCGTCTTCTGTCGGTATGTCCATTTCCAGCTGGAATTGCTCAAGCTGCTGAGCTGCCAGCTGCAAGTCCTTTCCTTCTTGCTTCAAGGTCTTCTGGAGATTATCGAGTGATTGCCTGACTTCTGCTGTCCTTTCATGAAAGAGCTCGATCGTCTCCGGCGCTGGTACTGGCAGACTGTCCAGCTTTTCCCAGTCCTTGTTTTTTACAATGGCTAAAAGACCCAGGTTGTCACCGATGCAAAGCCTCTGTCCATCAGAAAACAGCTGTCCGTCAGCGACTTCGTGCCTGGCGGCAGCGTTCTTGAGCTGCGTGTCCAGAGCCCCCATTTGGACGATTCGCTTAACGGCTGGCTGCAGGCGCCCCACATCGGGAGTGTCTTTAAGAGCGTCAAGCTGCCGGTGCGTGTTCTCTAAGGAGAGCTTCAACTGCCCCAGCCTGCTTTGCGCGTGGCTGCATTGAGCCTGGAGCCCTGCCTTATCGCTGGCAAGATCTCTGATTCTGGCGCGGTCGGAAACCGTTATGTGCAGGCTCTGGCAAGACTCGATGGCCGGAGAATGTCCTAGACTCTTCAAGCCGGTCATGATGTCAGCTTCCAGCCGATTGATATCATTCAGCAATCCGGAACGATCTACCATTGCTTTCTGGTGACTGCCAAGCTGCTGATGCAGGTCCTCAATTACCGTGGCTTGCTCGAGTAAACCTTCTGGAATGTTTATAATTGCCAGCTGCTCGCTTAACTGCTCGATTTCCTTGCTTGTATTTTGCTCCTCGGTAACTGTCCTTCGCAGATCCAACTGGAGTTGCCTGCTTTTTTCGCCGAAGTCTTCCGGCAGGCAGACGGCGCCTGTCAAATCTTCAAGCGTCCTGAGCAATTCTTTGCGCCCGGCAGCCAGGGGAAGAGCTTCTTTCCATCTCTGCAATCTGGCAATCGTCTGTCCCTTGTTCTTCAGCTCTTCTTCTAAAACTATCCTTTTCTTCTCAAACTCATGAAGCGCATCATGATGCTTCTCCCACTCGGAGCCTGGTACCTCAACATCCTTGAGTGCCCTTTGAGCGTCCTTCAATTGAGAGAGGGCAGAATTAATTGCTGGTTTGCTGCCAGCAGGCAGGAAGAGTGCTTCTGCTTCTTGCGCCAGTTTCTCGGCTATGGTGCGGACGTCGGCCACGCCGGCTCCTGAGGCAAACAGAATTTGTCCCAGCTCCCCTTTGCCTTTGCAAAGAGCCTGTCCTCCGGCAACCAGCTCGCCATGATCGATGCCGAACATGCTCTCGAAAGTGGATTGCTTCAAACCGTCGAGAAATCTCTCGAACTCGGCGTCAGCAACAGGGTTGAGGTCCACGGCGTCACGCAAGGTATTGCTCCTGCCCTTACGCCTGACAAGCGACAGAACCGAGCCATCTGCATGCAGCAATCTTCCACCAATCCGCATATTGGCATGGCTGTGCAGGAAGTTGTCCGTCGATTGTTGCGGTATCCCGTAGAGAAGCTGTCTGAGAGCACGCAGGGAAGAACTTTTGCCGGATTCGTTCGGTCCGAAAATTATATGCAAACCTGCATTGCCTGCCGACAGGTCCAGAGAAAGCCCTGTGAATGGACCGAAAGCAATCAAATCTAGCTGCTGAATTTTCATTGCTGTCGCCCCTTTTGCAAGAGCCGCTCGAGCAAAATGTCCTGAACGTCATTGAGCACATCTTTCAAGAAGGTCTCGTCGCTCCAGCCCATTTGTTCTTTGACTTCGGCTGGCAGCTTCTTTTCCAGGTCGGACAGCTCATCGCGCAAAGTGAAGGCACAGGCGCTATCGTCGCGCAACTCCTCCATATACCGCAAGAGCTCACCAACCGGACCGTCTGATGCGGACACGCTAGACTGGCTCTGTACCGGACTCGTATGAAACTTGACCTTTTCCACCCAGATGCGGTCTCGGCCGCAATCAGCTGCCAGGGCACGGATTTGATTTGTCCACTGCGCTATATCGGACCTGAGCAAGGAGTCCGCCTTGCAAGCTCCTGTCAGCTCAACCCGAACTGCCATCGGCAAGTCAGCTTGCTCACATGCCAGCCTGGAAAGCGCCTCTCCCGCAAGTGCAAGTACCTCATCTGCTGCCATTGCGCCAGAGGCATCAACAGGACAATTCTCCCAGCGCATAACGCACAATTGCTCGAATGTCTCCGTCGGCCGATTCTTGCCGTCTACTGAAACAAGAGAGCAACCTTTGGGACCGGCTTCACGTATGTGCCTCCCTTGAATATTGCCGGGGAAGACAACCAGGGGCTCCTCGTTCAGAACTTCCCGTTTATGGACGTGCCCAAGAGCCCAGTAGTCATACCCTTTTGCCAGCAGGTCGCTAATTGTGCAGGGTGCATAGCGTTCGTGCCCTTCTCGCCCGGTAGCGCAAGTATGCAGCACGCCGATGTTAAAACATCCGCTGTCGGCTTTCGGATAGTCTTCGGCAAGGTTCTTATGCGTTGCCTGTGCTGAGAAGCTTTGACCATGGATGGCTACGCCCAGGTTCGGCAGGCGAAACGTTTCCGGCTTC
>JAHFBI010000071.1 GCA_023250095.1 Candidatus Melainabacteria bacterium | reverse complement strand
GGTAGTGTCCCTGCTCGAAAAGAGCAAACCCCAGATTGTTCCAGGCGATGCCGTTCTTGCTGCCGTTCCCGCTGACGGCCGCCCGGAATTCGCCCTCCGCTTCTGCCCATTTCTTCTGGGAGAGCAGATCGAAGCCGCGGCTGAAGTGATCGCAGGATGAGGCAGGAGCTATGCCCAGCTCCTTAATTTTGCGCCGGGTGCCTTCAATGTAGGAGGGCACCGTTTCATACCGCAGGGACATCTGATAAGCTGAAAGTGCCTCAGGCAGTTTGTTGCGTGCCTGCTCGATCAAGCCAAGATTGTAATAAGCCGCCGCATAATCTTTTTTGAGCGCGATGGCTTTGCCCACTTCCTCAGCCGCTTCCGAAAAGCGGCGCAAGCGCAGATAGCAAAGCCCGAGGTTATTGTGAGCCTGGGCGAAATCTCCCTTGAGCCGGATAGCTTCCTTATAATGAGAAATGGCTTTCTCGAAGTCCTGTTCACGCTGACTGCCGCCGACAAAAGTGGCTTTGTCTCGCAAGACGCTGGCCAGATTCGTCTGAATTTCCGGGTCTTGATCGTTCTTTAATGCCAGGGCCTTCTCATAATAATTGATGGCCTGATCGTAATTGCTCTGCCTGTACATCACAGAGCCCAGATTATTGAGACTGGGCAGAAAATCCGCATCGATGCTGAGAGCCTTGCGAAATTCACCGGCAGCCTCAAGGAGCATGTTCTGACGCGAGAAGCAAAGACCGAGCTGGTTGTGCGCATCAGCACAATCGGACTCCAGCTGAAGAGCTTCTTCGAACGCCAAGCGAGCGTCCTGCAAGCGCCCTTCGTCCATCAACCGATCGCCCTTTTTCAAAAGCTCTACAACAGCGCTCATGTGCTCGCGGGCAATTGAATGTGGGCAGTAGCAGCCAATTACAATTGGAAGAAAGAGCATCAGGACCCCCAACTGCCTGATGGCAGCCAGCAATGCGCATCCAGGCGCTGCCGGCGGTCCTCCTTTGCTCGGGATCTTCAAAATGAGCCATCTCATCAGCTGCAAATCTCCAGGAAAGCCTGAGTTATCTGAACTGATCATAACCTGTGGGAGGCGAACACCCAACGGCAAGCAAGACATGAAAGCGCAACTAGCTGGATGTGGTCGCCTGATTGCCGGGGCTTGGCAACGAAGACACGCCGGTTACGAAATTGCCTACATCAGGGTTTCTCACGCCTGCCGGCAGGCGAATATGCTAGCATTTTCCATTCGCCCCTTTGCTGCCCTGGTTTCCATCAACAATGCTCATGCGCGACAATGTGCTTGCTCAGGTTCTCCACCAAAGCTTTTTCGAATGTCCCCAGTATGCCCGCTTGCTTTCCCGAACCGCGCCGAAAGCCGCGCGCGGCGAGTTGCACGTCACCGGACTCTCAGATTCGGCCAAGTCGCTCATTCTGGCGCTACTGCACCATGAGGTAAAGCGCCCTTTTTTCCTGATTGCTCCCGATAACCATCACGCCAATTCTTATCATCAAGAAATTTCCAATCTCAGCCGCTTCCCTGTTTTCCTTTATCCGGCTTCGGAAGTGTCGCCTTATGAGCAGGTGCTGCACAGCCCGGACACCATTGCCGGACAGATGGAAGTGCTTGAGCATATCCTCAGACATAAGGATGAGCCCTTTTTCGTAGTGGTGCCGGCCCGGGCACTGGTGCAAAGAGTGCTCGACGCCAGAACTCTGGCTGACAACACGCTGGAGTTGAAGTGTTCCCAGGAAATCAATGTCGCAGGCATTGCCGCCGAGCTCGTGCGGCTGGGCTACAAGCGAGAGAATATCGTGACTTTGCGTGGGGAGTTCAGCATCAGGGGCGATATCATCGACATTTTCCCGGCAGCCGGGCAGCCAATCCGGCTCGAGCTCTTCGGCGACGAAATCGAATCAGTAAGAATCTTCAACATCGACACCCAGCGCTCAGTCGAAGCAACCGAATCCGTGACTATTCCGCCGCGCTGGTGGCTGGTTCTGGAGGAGCCGAAGCGGCTTGGAGGCAGGTTGCAAGCAGCCGTTGACCGGGCTCTTGCGCAAATGAGCGAGGAGTCTGCCGAATGTCTGGCAGCCGTCATGGCCAACGATATTCAAGCCCTCGAGTCCGGACAATATCCGGAGTCAGCGGAGTACTACGCCTCTTTCATCAACGAGGACTTTGCCACTATCTTGAATTACATTCCGGAAAACGCCCTCCTGCTTTTCGACGAATGGGATTCGGTGGCCATGGCACTCAAGTCTTACGAGAAAAAGCTGGAAGAAACCTACGAAGAAGGTACGCGCTCCGGACGTTTGCTGCCGCTGCCGCGCCCGCTGCACATGACCCTTGCCGAATTCGGGCAGCTGTCACAGACCAGGCAAAGGGCCTTTCTTGTGTCCATGCCCGGCGTGGAAACGGGGTTGACCGACAACGACATCGGCGGCAGCGAGACTGCCGTCCATTTCGATTGTCACAATATCGACCGCTTCAATAGCGAAATCGCTCAGATAGTCGACAAAATAAAACAATGGAACCATTACGGCTACAAGGTCGTGATCTCGACCGAGCAGCCGCAGAGGGTTCTCGGGCTTCTGCGTGAATGGGACTGTCCGGCGTCCTATGTCGGTCATGTCAGAGAAGAAGCCAGCACAGACTCGCTTGCCTGCCTGCCAAAGGACGAGGCTGCCGCCGGCACCGAAGCGGGGCTTGCCGGCAGAGATCGCGGGCACGAGGCGCTATCTTCTCACGTCTGGATCACGCGTCTGGGGTTCGCTGGCGGTTTCCGCCTCGACGATGTCCGCCTGATATCGCTTACTGATGCCGAACTTTTTGGCATGAGGCGCAAGCCGGCTGTGTACAGGCGCCCGGTCGCCGAGAAAAGCTATGAGCGCTTTACTGCCGTTTCCGAATTAAAGGTCGGCGATTATGTCGTACACATCAAGCATGGTATCGGGCAGTTTGTGGGCGTACAACGTATTGCTTACGACAACCAGACACGCGAATATCTGACTGTGCAATATCTAGGAGAAGACAGGCTTTATGTGCCTGTCGATCAGATCAACTTGCTCTCGCGCTATCGCGGAGCCGGCGAGAGTGCGCCGCGCCTCTCCAGGCTCGGCGGCGCCGACTGGGAGTCCACAAAGCGCCGCGTCAAACGCTCGGTCAAGCAGGTAGCCGAGGATCTGGTCAATCTTTACGCCATGCGCGCCAAACAAGAGGGTTTCTCCTGCCTGCCTGACACGCCCTGGCAATACGAGATGGAAGAGGATTTCCCTTATGAGGAAACCCCCGACCAGTGGCAGGCTATCCTTGACACCAAAACCGATCTCGAGAGCAGCAAACCCATGGATCGGCTCATCTGCGGCGATGTCGGTTTCGGGAAAACAGAAGTGGCCATCCGGGCAATCTTCAAGACAATCATGTCCGGGCGACAGGCTGTGATCCTGGTGCCAACCACAATTCTGGCCCAGCAACATTTCAATACGCTTTCTGAGCGTTTCGCTGCCTATCCACTGCGTGTCGGCTTGCTCAGCCGTTTCCGGACAAGCAAGGAGCAGAAGGAAGTGTTGAGACGATTAGCCAGCGGCGAGTGCGATGTAGTGGTTGGTACTCACCGGCTGCTGCAAAAGGACATAGCTTTCAAGGATCTCGGGCTGGTGGTCATCGACGAGGAGCACCGCTTCGGAGTGGCGCACAAAGAAAAGCTCAAACAGTTGCGCGTCATGGTTGATGTTATGACCATGTCAGCAACACCTATTCCCCGGACATTGCACATGGCCCTTTCTGGCGTACGCGATATGTCGCTCATCAACACACCGCCTGTCAATCGCGCCCCGGTGAAGACTTTTGTCGGTGAATACAGGCCGCAAGTGGTGCGCACGGCCATCCTGCACGAGCTGGAGCGCGGCGGACAGGTCTTTTTCTTGCATAACCGCGTCGAGTCCATCGAGCGGGTGACGATGGAACTGAAAGAATTGATTCCGGAGGCGCGCATCGCTATCGGGCACGGTCAGATGCAAGAACGCGATCTAGAGAATGTCATGCTCGACTTCTCCAACCATGAGTTCGACATACTCGTTTGCACAACAATCATCGAATCCGGACTGGACATACCTAATGCCAATACAATAGTCATCGACGACGCCGACAAGCTCGGGCTGGCTCAGCTCTATCAGATTCGCGGACGGGTCGGGCGGTCCGATGTGCAGGCTTACTGCTATTGCTTTTACCGCCCCGACAAAGTGATCACTGAAACAGCCCAGAATCGCCTCAAAGCCATTCGCGAGTTCACAAGCCTTGGTTCAGGGTACCAGATAGCCCTGCGCGACATGGAAATACGCGGCGTCGGCAATATACTTGGCGCCGAACAGCACGGACATATGGTTGCCGTCGGCTTCGATCTCTATTGCAAATTGCTCGAAGAATCAGTCGCCGAACTCAAAGGAGAAGCTCTCGGCGCCGAGCCGGATACGCAGATCGACATCAATGTCACTGCCTTCATTCCTGATTCATATATCAGCGATCCCGAGCACAGGATAATCGAATACAAGAGGCTGGCCGATGTGAAGTCCGAGCGCCAGTTGCTTATGCTCACCGAAGAATGGCGTGATCGTTTCGGACCGCTGCCGACAGAAGTTGAGCAGCTGGTTCAGATCGTCAGGCTGCGTCTTCTGGCCAGCGCCGTCGGTGTCGGGGCAATCAAGCCCGACATGGTTGGGCTCAGAATGCTGGTTGGCTACCGCTTGCAGCACTGGCTGCCTATTCAGGCCCGCCTGCCCAAGCATCTTGCCGGAAGAACGACATATAAGCCGGGATCTTCAGGCGCGCTCGGACCAACTCCTTACATACTGGTGCGCTCGGAGGGGTTGAGCCCGGTGGAGCAGCTCGGTTTGCTAGAAGAGTTGTTAAATGCTATGGTGGCTTATCAGCAGACAAAAACAAGCTAGGTGGAAAATTATCTTGAGATCCTCATTAAGCAACAGACTCGCTCCAGCCTCAACCGACCTCACAGCCTCAGCCGCCTTGCTCTGGCGTCAGGGACGAGCGACTCTCATTACTTGTTCTTGCCTGATGGGCCTGCTTACCGGCTGCTCAAAAGCCCCTGTCGAGAGCGCCAAGCCCACTGAGGGAAAAACGCCAGCCACCGCGACGTCCACGGAGAGCGCGACGCCTGGCTCTGCTCAAACAGCAGGGGAAACACCGGGCGGCACGGCCCTCACAAAAACCGCACCATCAGGGGCAAATGCCCCCCTGGCTGGCACAGGCAGCACTGCCGGCGGTGCAGCCCCATTGCCGTCGCAGATCAAAATCAACATAAATGAATTGCCAGACGACATAACGATTTGCACAGTCTCCGGCGAGCCGATCAAGGTCGGCGATTACCGGCGGATGATGAAGGTACAACAATTGCAGTTGCAAGGCTCCATTGCCAGCAATCAGCTTGTGCGGGCGCAGCTTCTCGCTGAAGCAAAACGGCGCGGGCTGACACTTACCGCCGAGGAGAAAAGCAAGCTCATAGCCTCTTCCAAGTCCGAGTACGAAAAGAACGGCAAGGATTTCCAGACTTTTCTCAAAGAAAAACACATAAGTCAAGCTGACTACGACAGAGAAATCAACGATGTCGGGCTGGTTTACAAAATGTCCAATGTCTTGCTGGAAGAAGGTCTCCTGCCCGAGCTCGTCAATCGCCAGCTTCTCAGCGAGGCCTCTGTCAGCGCCGGTCTGGAAAATAAGGCAATGAACACCTACTTGCTCATGAAACATTCGAAGAATTTCGAGCAGCTCAAGCAATCCACTGGACTGTCCGGCGATTCCCTGAAAGGGGAGCTAGTCAAGGCGGAGCTGGCAAAGATGCAAGTGCAGAAGATTGAGCGGGGTGTTCGCGTCAGCGATGCCGATGTGCGCAAGTTCTACAACAACAATAAAGCTCTCTTCAAGCATGGCGAACGCATCAGGTTGAGTTCGCTCCTTGTGGCGGCTCCAGAGATGGATGAAGGCCCCATTCAAAGCATAAGGACCCAGGTGCAAGCAGCCAATCCCAAGCTTACCGGCAAAGATCTCGATGCCACTATCGCGCAAGTCATGCAGAACCAGCAACAGAAGGCGCTCATTCTCCTGGGTCGGGCAAAAGGTGGCGAGAATTTCGCCACCCTGTGCAACGAGAATACAGACGACATTACTTCCAAGATCAAGAAAAATGGCGGTGATCTGGGCTTTCAGGAGCGCGGGCAGCTGATACCGCAGTTCGCCGATGCCGTCTGGGGGCTCAAAGCCGGTGACGTCCTTCCCAAGCTCGTGAAAACGGGGCTTGGCTTTCAGATCATCAAAGTCTCAGCCAGAGAAAAGCCAGGAACTCTGCCTCTGGACGACGTCCGTCCCCTGATTGAAGAAAAGGTCAAGCAAGACAAAGTACAGCTGGCAGTAAATAACTGGATAAACGACCGGCGGCGCAGCGTCAAAATCGAATTCTCGCCGCGATTCATTGCTGCGGCCACTAAGGCGGATTCAGCCAAGGTGGCAACCCCTTAGAATCGTCTTTGTCCTCACCAGGGTTCATCCAGGCGGGCAAGCCAGAGGCAGTGGATATAGTGCCACCACTTTCCTCTTGCTCCTTTTCCGGGGTCTCTTTGCCCTGCTCGATGAGACAGAGCATCCTCTTAGAAATTTTGTCGGCTTGCTCGATTTTGCCCTGCAAGAGATAAATCTCAACAAGCGTTTCCATCTCTTCCAGAGTTCTGGGATCTTGCTTAAGCGCCAGATCCGCCCGGGCATGCTCCAGCGCCCAGCTGTGCACCCAGCGCTTCCTGCGCCAGAGTGCCAGGGCAAGTAGGGACGAGCCAAGAAATACTCCGGCAAATGTGATCAGAAGCACCATGCAGAAAGGCCCAGAGAAAGGACCGCAGATAAGCGCGGCGAAGAGGAGGGCTGCCAGCACAAACCCCAGAGCAAGGGCCAGAGACTGCTTGATGCGCTGGTTGGACTTAATTTCGCTGAGGAGCAAATGCCCGGATTGAACGGCCAGGGACCGGATTGACTTGCTTTGGGGTTTCATTGGGCTGACAGCGACGTTTTACTTACACCAGCTTCAATAGTCCCGTTTTGCCGGTTATTAAAACTATTATACTGGTAACTGAAGCGTCTTCGGACCGAGCAAGCCTGTCTGCCAGGCACTGTCCCGGGCCGCGCCTGGCTGCGGCAGTCATTGCAAAGAGTTGCTTTGAGAGCTCATTTCCGGTAACTTACGGCAATCAGGTTTTCGGCTTAGACAGGAAGTTCTCCAACTTCAAGGAACAAATGTTCAACCGCACCGGAGGACGAGTCAAGCTTTTGCGATTGCCAGCCAGACCGACATTCGGCGAGCTGCAAAATTATGTTGCCATGGCAACCAAGGACCGCGAAACCAGATTCAACTATTTCTGGACGACCCAGAGAAACGAAGAGTTCATGCTTTCGTTCAAGTCGGCCGCCGATACGGTAGAGTGGCGGATGTATCAGGGAGCCAGACCCAACAACAGAGAGCTGTGGTTCTGCATAACGACCGACTTGCGACAAGTCTACACGCAACTGGTCAGAGCTGTGGGCGAAGAGCTGTCGGCAGCCATGCAGGCCGATGGCATGCCTTCTCTGGCTGAGCCGCCTGCTGCCCAGCCGGCTCAGTCCCCCCAGTCAGGGCAGTCTCTTCTGAAAGGCGCCGAGGCTCTGAGCGGCAATCTTTCCATCGTGCATATCACCAATCTTCTCCAGTCTCTGTCTCTGGGGCAGATGTCCGGGCGCTTGCAAATCCAGGGACCGGAAGGGACAATCCAGATTTTTTTCGACCAGGGAACACTCGTGCACGCCACCGGGCCCAACTCAATCGGGATAGAGTGCGTCTATGAGGCTCTGGGCTTGAAAGAGGGTCTTTTTAATTTCGATCCCCTGATCAAGCCAACCCAAAAAACGATACATCAAGCAGTCCAGTCGGCGCTGATGCAAGGCATGCTCATTCTGGACAAGGCCCAGTTCCTCAGCTCCTCTGGCATCGATCAGGATTCCATCCTGACGCGCACGGGTATCGATGTATCCGAGGCTGATTTCGAAACGTTGGTGGCTACGGAAGAAGACATGGATCTCGCTCCCATGAAGCGCATCTTCTCCTGCATCGATAATCGCCGGACTCTCATCGAAATCATAGCCAAGCTCCAGATGCCGCGGAGCCAGTGGGTAGTGGGGCTTGCTAATTTAATCCGGGCCAATCTGGTCGGATGCGCAGCTGAGGTACCGGCAAGTAAGCCGGCTTTCTCCGTTGCCCCCAAGAAGCTCGATCAAGGCTTGCTGGAGTCGTCCTTGAAACTGCTCACGCGCCCTGACACCGGACTGTATTCATACCAGGCTCTCCTTTTCCTTTTGGACTATGAAATGAAAGGACGGGGGCACGGGCCTCTTTCGCTCATCGTTTTCGAGCTGCAACCTGCAGCGAAATCGAGCCTGCTTACCTCGCGCCAGCAGCTAACAGCCGGGGCCATTTACGACCTGGGGCGCAAGATCTCGTCAATCAACCGCTCCTCGGATATTCTGGCGCATTTCGAAGGGAACGACTTCGCTCTCCTGTTGCGCAATACAAAGACTCCGGAGGCATCAATCACTGCCGATCGCATCATCAGCCTTCTTTCAGTCGGCACAGGCGGACTTGAGGGCAATCCGCAGTCCATGGCTTTCGGTGTAGCCTGCCTGCCGCTCGATGTGCCAGATATGTTTTCTCTGCTCTCGGCCGCCGAGCTGGCTAAAAACCATGCCAAACAGAAAGGACTGCCGGTCATGCTATTCAGAGACATGTCCCAGTAACGCTCAAAGATGCCCGCTGCATACAGCTGCCGATATCCTCCGTCTGCACACTCAGACTCTTGCAACCGTATGTGGTGTCAGCCCGCTGGCGTAGCTCTTCAACTTGAGCTTCCGGGCGCAATCGTAACGACTTGGTAAATCAGGCGCCACCAGACTCTTTCAACACCCGGACATGTGCGATTATTTTCTGGCTGGACAAGAGACTCTTTCTTACCGGAAACAGACTGGCAAGAGGCTGGCCGGCAAGGAAGAGTTCGATGGAGCGTTTGCCTGTCTTTAGGTAGCCTGACTTGTTCTTCCAGGAAACATTGATTCGCGACTTCTGGCAAAACTTTCCGTCGAGGGTGGCATGCGTGGCCAATCAGCTGGAGCTTGACGTAAGACTGCAGTTGCTCAATGTAATCGGCAAGGAAGCAAACACTATCCAAGCCATCCTGACAGTATGCAGCAAAATTTCTTCAATTACAAAGAACAAATCGCCGGGATCGCAGCCTCCCAGCCGTCTCCCGGTTGACCTGGCAGACAGCAGGTTCAGTTTTTTTTCTTGCGTGCCCTCCATTTCTGCTTGCCGTTCTAAGAGACCTGACTCTTGTCGGCTCGGGTTGGAGCAAGGCAATGATTCTCTGTCCTTGCACAAGGACTTGCCTGCCCTGCCGGTTTCAGCTTCCTCAATCTGGCAGGGCGCTCTTTTGACAGAGGAAAACGATTCTATTTCGGCCGAGACGATGGTGCTTCCCCGGGCGCAAGAAAAGCTCCCTGCCGAGCGCCACCGCTGCCTGCGCCAGCTGTCGCTGGCGCAGGGCAAATTTCCCCGGGCAAGGCACAGCTACACTTATGAGGGCAGCGTATTTGTCCAACAGTGTGAGAAGGAGAAGTCAATAGGTGAAAAAGTCGGAGCTTCTATATCTTTCCCGGGCTGACGTGGAAGCTTGCAGCGTTTCCATGGAGGAAATCATCCAGGCGCTTGAAGCTGCATTTTTCGAGCACGGACAGGGGCGTGTCGAAATGCCGCCCAAGCCAGGCGTGCATACAATGCCCGACGCGTTCATTCATGCCATGCCGGCTTACATCCCGATTTTGCGCTCGGCTGGAGTCAAATGGGTGAGCGGCTATCCGGAGAATTCCAGGCGCGGCTTGCCGTACATTTCCGGGCTGCTGGTACTCAACGATGTCGAAACCGGGCTTCCGCTTGCCGTCATGGATTGCACCTGGATCACAGCCATGCGCACAGGGGCGGCCACCGCTCTTGCGGCAAAATATCTGGCCCGCAAGAATTGTCGGACACTGGCTATCCTCGGCTGCGGCGTACAGGCGCGCAGCAATCTCGAGGCATTAAGCCTGCTTTTCCCGCTGGAAAAGGTCTTTGTCTTCGATGTGGCAGCAGCAGCCATGGACACATTCGCTTGTGAGGCACAAAGAAAGTTCGCCCTCGATGTTGTGAAAGCACAAGATGCCAGGCAGGCAGTAGTGGCTGCCGACATCGTCGTCACAGCAGGGCCCATTTTGAAGAAGCCGCACGCCACTATCCAGTCCGGTTGGTTGCAGGCTGGCTCTTTTGCCTCCCTGATAGATTTCGATTCTTATTTCTCAGGGCAAGCTCTCAGAGAAGTCGACAAATTCTGCACGGACGACATTCCGCAACTCGAGCACTACAGGCAGATTGGCTATTTTCAAGACATCCCGCCAGTTTATGCCAGCCTCGGCGAGCTGGTAGCAGGGATCAAACCCGGTCGCACAAGTCAGCAAGAAAAGACCATCGCCTGCAATCTGGGGCTGGCGCTCGATGATATCGCCACAGCTCCCATCGTTTATCGCCGGGCCCTCGAAGCTGGCGTCGGCACAATGCTGCCCTTGTAGAGATCAAGACAGGAAGGGATTGCTCTTTTTTTCAGCCCAGATGGAAGTGGCAGGTCCGTGCCCGCAAATGACATTTGTAGCGTCATCAAGCTTGAAAAGCCGTTCCTTGATCGACTGAATGATTTTTTCAAATGATCCCCCCCAGAGATCCGTTCGCCCAATCGATTGTTTGAACAAAGTGTCGCCAGCGAAAAGAAGGCTTTCTTTGCCGCCAAGAGTAAAGCAAAGGCTGCCTGGAGTGTGTCCGGGGGTATGAATGACTCTTGTTTTGATATTGCCTATTGCCAGCTCTTCGTCGTCCTGCAAATATCTATCGACCGGCGGCTGGGCCGGTATCTTGAAGCCAAAGAGTGAGCCTTGCATATGCAGGTTCTCGTAAAGCCAAGTGTCTTCTTTGTGCAAACAAATCTGAGCGCCTGTCTTCTTCTTAATTTCGGCAGAGCCCAGAACATGGTCGAAGTGCGCGTGCGTGTGCAGCAAATATTTTATGGTCAGCCCATGCTCGGCAGCAGCTTTTATTATCTCGTCAGCGTCCCCGCCTGGATCAATGATGGCAGCCTCACCTGTCTCCGGGCAGGCAATAATCGAGCAATTGCACTCGAGCGGTCCGACCGGGAAGGAAGCAACAAGCAGGCTATTCGAAGAGTTCGCTGACCGAGCAGTCATCATGAATCCTGGCGATGGCTTCGCCCAGTAGTTTGGCTACACTCAACTGTACAATTTTCTTGGAATTTTTCGAGCTATCAAGCGGAATGGAATTGGTGACAATCAATTGCTCGATCGGTGATTTCTCGAGCCGCTCGTATGCCGGACCGGAGAGGACGCCGTGCGTAGCACAGGCGTAAATCTTTCTTGCTCCTTCTTTCTTGAGCAGCTCGGCGCCTTTTACCAGAGTGCCGGCAGTGTCGACCATGTCGTCGACCATGATTGCCACCTTTCCTTTGACGTCACCAACGACATTGAGGCTTTCGGCAACATTATGCTGGCTGCGGCGCTTGTCGATAATGGCGATGGGCGCATCGTTGAGCTTCTTGGCAAAAGCGCGGGCACGGGCAACGCCGCCGACATCAGGGCTGACGAGAACGAGATCGTCGTGCGGCAGAGCGCGAATATGCTCGATAAGCACAGGGCTGGCGTAGAGGTGATCGACCAGGATGTTGAAGAAACCCATTATCTGGGGCGCGTGCAAGTCCAGGGCGACGACACGGTTGGCGCCGGCAGTCGTGAGCAGGTCAGCCACCAGTTTGGCAGTGATGGCTTCGCGCCCGGCAGCTTTTCTGTCCTGCCGTCCATAGCCGTAATAAGGCATGACCACAGTGATCCGCCCTGCCGATGCCCGTTTAAATGCATCGAGCAGGATGAGCAATTCCATCAGATTTTCATTGACGGGACTGCAGGTGGGCTGTATGACGAAACAGTCGATGCCCCGGACGCTTTCTTGTATCTGCACATAAATTTCGCCGTCGGAAAAAGGCGTAATTCTTACCTGCCCCAGCTCCATGCCCAGATATTCGGCCACTTCTCTGGCCAGGTCTGGATTGGCTGTTCCCGAGAAGACCTTAACGAGGGTTTTTCCACCTTGTTGAAGTCTGTGCTTCAAGGGCATTTGTGCAACCACAACTTTTCTCCTGGAGCTTTGCAGGCCATTGTAGATAAGATTGACGCTAGACGGGCGGCGATGAACAAATCTTTAGCCTTTGATGAATGGGTAATCTCCACTGTTGCCCAACGCAAGGACGCCAGACAAAGCGCATTTAAGGTGCAGATAGCTGAGTCCGCCCTGGACGAATGCCGCATAAGGAGGGCGCAATGGGCCGTCTGCTGAAAGTTCGATGGTTGAGCCTTCCACGAAAGTGCCCCCAGCCATGACGACTTGATCTCCATACCCTGGCATATTAGCCGGTTCAGGCACGACATGGGCGTTGACCGGCGAAAACCTTTGCAGAGCTTTGAGAAAGTTGATGAGACGCTCAGGCTCCCCGAATTTAATACTTTGAATTATGTCGCCTCTCATCTCAAAGGGCTGAGGGCTGACCTCAAAGCCGAGCTCGCTAAAAACGTAAGCAATGAGCATGGCTCCTTTGACGGCTCCGGCGACGACTGAAGGCGCAAGAAACAAGCCTTGCAGCAAAAGGCGGTTCTGGTTGAAAGTGAGCCCGAGGTGCCCGCCAATGCCAGGCGCCGTCAGGCGGTTCAAGGCACGATCCACAAGCAGTTTCTTGCCAGCCACATAACCGCCCGTTATTGCCAGCCCGCCGCCAGGGTTCTTGATAAGAGAGCCGGCGATCAGGCTGGCTCCAGCTGAAAGGGGTTCTGAGTCCTCGACAAATTCTCCGTAACAATTGTCCACGAGTATTTCGCACTCAGGATTTATCTGGCGCACGGCCTTTGCGATCCGAGCAATATCGCAGTTGGAGAGCGTGCGTCGCCCGAAGCTGTAGCCACACGATTTCTGGATATAAGCAAGGGCGGTCGGAGGCTCGACAAGCCTGGCAAGCGCGGATAGAAGAGCTTGCTCACCAAGGTTGCCGTCTGTGACGTCCCCTTGAATGTATTCAATCCCCAGCGACCTGAGCGAGCCCGGCTCTGAGCTCACCTGCCCGATCACTTGCTCGAGAGTGTCATAAGGCTGTCCGGTCACGCAAGCAAGGCGCTGCCCCGGTGAGAGATTGCCGAAAAGGGCGCAAGCAAGAGCATGGGTTCCGGAAACCATCTGCATCCTTACGGCAGCCGCTTCAGCTGAGAACACACTGGCAAAAATATCATCGATTGCTTCCCGGGCGGCATCATGCATCCCATATCCGGTCCGCTCGGCAAAAAATTCTTCAGTCAGCCGCTTGCGGCGGAAAGCGTCCAGTACGCGGCGCTGATTGACCAGAGCAATAGAGTCGACCTGTTTGTGAAAGGGAAGCAGGGCTTGCTCGGCTGAGTCAATCAGAGCTTCCATCTCAACGCTTGAGCCTGTATGCACATCTATCTCCAGTCACCGAGGCAATCTTAGCAGATCTGCCCTCAGTGTCTGCGGATGGCAAATTCTGTCCAAGTTATTTGAACCATGCAGACTCTCAGAGCGTCAATGATTGTATATGCAAGCAAATATAATCACACGACTCCTCTTTATGGAACGCTGTCGCCTCTGCCATAGTCCCATCGTCAACGAGAGTTGCTCGGCTCCCAAAGCTGTCTGCCCCACGTGCTGGCAGGAGATCATGTCCTTGTGCCCATCGCTTGAGCTCTGCCCTCTTTCTGGCGGGCGGAGCTTGTTTATTGCCAGCGGCGCGGGCTATCACGGCATGGTAAAGAAACTCGTCTTGAAGTTGAAATATGATGGGGATTGCCTTCTGGCAGAAGACCTGTCGCTCTTGCTAGCTCGTGCCTGGACCTTAATTGCTGCCAAGGACGAGAATGGAGGGCCTGGACTTGTGCCTGTGCCCCTGCACTGGAGCCGGCTTTTCCGGCGCGGATTCAATCAGTCAGAGCTATTGTCTAAGGCTCTGTCAAGAAGTCAGGGACTTGCCTGCCTCCCGTCAGCCTTGCGCCGGGTCAAGCTGACTACCGCTCAGCTGGACCTCGGGCGAGCCGAGCGCTTCGCCAATCTCTCCGGCGCCTTTCAGGGCAACAGGAAGGTTGCAGGAGGGGCCTGCCTTGTGCTCGTAGACGACATATATACCTCAGGTGCCACGCTCTCGGCTGCCGGGGAGACTCTTCTTGCAGCGGGAGCACGCCAGGTATTTGCCCTGACGGTCGCTCGCGCCCACATCTCTTGACACCCCGAAAAGACAAGCCTGACTTGAGAGCAAAGGATTGAGCATCCCTCTTTCGGGGGATGCTCAATCCTTTGTCAAGTGTGCCAACATTCATAGATATATTTTTGGCACCCTTTCTCTTTCTCAGATTTTTGCAGCAAACCTGAATCTGCCAGTTTTTGCCTCATCAGGAGAAGTTCGACAGTGGATAAAAGGATCACGATCCTTCTTCTTGAGGACAGCCCTGCTGATGCTGAATTTCTGGAAACGCTGGCGTCCGTCTGGCAACCGTCCCCTTCTGTGGTGACTGTCGGATCTCTTAAAGCAGGGCTGAGCCGTCTTGCCGAAGGAGGCATCGACCTGGTTATAGTCGATCTGGGGCTTCCCGACAGTGTTGGAATGGATACACTGTCTGCCGTCTTGCAGGCAGCAGGTCCGGTGCCGGTTCTTGTGCTCACAACCCTTGACGATGATGATGCGGCCTTTGAGGCAATAGTTTGCGGAGCCCAGGATTATCTGGTGAAAGGACAAATTGCCCCAGCACAAATATTGCGCAGCATCAAATCTGGACTCGAGCGGGCGCGCGCTCTTGATTCATTAACAGAAAGCAAAAACAGGCTCGAAGCAATAGTTGACGGAGCGCTTGACGCCGTTATCACCATTGACTCTCAAGGCAATGTCCTGCAATGGAACGGACAGGCGAAAAGGATATTCGGCTTTAGCGCCCAGGAGGCATTGGGACAGGAGCTGGCGGCTTTGATCATTCCTGTAAGCCAGAGAGATGCTCATAGAAACGGGCTCAAGAAATTCCAGTCCGGCGGCGGCGGCACCATGGCTTACCGGCGACAGGAAGTAATGGCCATACATGCCGACGGTCATGAATTGCCCGTCGAGCTGTCCATCTGTCCGTCCCGCCAGGGCAAGACCTGGATCTTCAACGCCTTTCTCCGGGACATGAGTCAGCAACACCGACAGCAGAAGTGCCGGGCAGCTGAGTTTGCCGTGACACACGCTCTGGCTGAAGCTTCCTCCTTGCCTGAGGCCGCGCAACTTATTCTTCCGTCTCTGTGCCAGATTGCTGACTGCCGCCTGGCAGAAATATTTCTCGTGGACCACGACTCAGGAGCTATCGCTTATCTCGATGGCTGGTGCCGTGACCTGGAGGCTCTTGCCGACTTCCACGCAGCGGCGCGCGACCTGAATGTAGTGGCACCCGACTCCTTTCCCGGACTTGTAGCTCTTGCAGGAGAGCCGGTAATGATTGGAGATATTTCGAAGCAGCCCTGCTGCCAGCGATCGAAACTGGCTGAAGCAGCCGGTTTGCAAAGCGTTGCTGGCTATCCAGTAAAACTTGGCGACCGGACTCTGGCACTTCTTTTGTTTTTCTTCCCGAAAGAAACTCCTCCAGATGTTGAACTGCTTGAAGTCTTCGCTGCCCTCGCCAGCCAGATAGCTCAATTTATCGAACGCAAGCAGTCGGAAGAAAGAGAGCTACAGTTACTATTCGAAGCACAGGAAGCCCGTAGTCACTTGATACTAATGCGGCAGCGCGAGGACTTCATGTCTACCCTGGCCCATGATTTGAAGACGCCTATTCTGGGCGCCGACAGGCTGCTTGAGGTCATAATAGACGGTGCTGTCGGATCTTTGAGCAAAGAGCAGAGCGAGCTTCTTTCCAAGCTCAGAGAAAGCAACAATTCTTTGCTGAAGATGATCTACAATCTGCTCGATGTCTACCGCTTCGAATCGTCAGCTCAAGAGCTGCAGATGGTCGAGCTCAATCTAGTCTGTCTCGTTTCGGAATGCCTTAGCGAGATTCAAGCTCTGGCTGATGGAAAGAAGATAAGACTCGCCAGCTCTTTCTCGCCTGAGATCAAAGCCGTGCGGGGCGACGCCTGGTATTTGCGCAGGCTTGTCACCAATCTCTTGAGCAATGCCATAAAGTTCACGCCTGAAGGAGGGCTCGTGCAAGTAGCCGCTTTTTGCCACAACGGAAGCGTACAGCTGGATGTGAAAGACACAGGCATTGGCATTCCGCAATCGGAGCTTACATCCATATTCCAGCGCTTCAGGCAGATGGACCAGAGAAACAGAGCCATTGGCTCCGGGCTCGGACTGCACCTGTGCCGGCAGATAGTCGAGGCGCACAATGGAACCATTGGCGTGCAAAGCGACCCCGAAACAGGCAGCACCTTCACAGTCATCCTGCCTGTCTGGCAGATTTGATTACAAGCTGGCGAAAACTTCTTCGAAAGCCTTTTGCGTTTCTTCGATCTCGGCTTTCGTATGCACAATGGAGAGAAAGGCGCTTTCAAATTGAGAAGGCGGCCAATAAATGCCCCGCTTGAGCAAGCCCTGCCATAAAGCCGAAAACTTGTCGCAATCGGACTTGAGAGCACCGGCATAATCTTTCACTTCTCCCTTAAGAAGGAATACAGTGAGCATGCCGCAAGTGTGAGCGACCGCGGCAGGGATTTTGGCTTTCCGGGCTGATTCGGCGATGCTCTGAGCCAGTTTTTGCGTTGTTTGCTCGAGCTGCGCATAAGGATTCAACAACTGCAACGATTTCAGCTGCGCCAGCCCAGCCGCCATGGCCAGCGGGTTGCCGGCTAGAGTTCCGGCCTGATAAACATCTCCTTGTGGAGCTACTCTCTCCATGATGTCGCGCCTGCCCCCGTATGCTCCCACAGGCAAACCGGCACCTATAATCTTGCCGAGGCAGGTGAGGTCGGGCTTGACGTTATACTTTGCCTGCGCGCCGCCGAGCGCGACGCGGAAGCCGGTCATCACTTCGTCGAAAATGAGCAAAGCACCGGCTTTGGTGGTTGCTTCACGCAATCCAGACAGGTAGCCGTCTTCCGGAAGAATCAGTCCGGCATTGCCAACGATGGGCTCGATGATCACGGCGGCGACCTTGTCTTTGTGTTCTTTGAAAGCCTTTTCCACAGCGCCAAGATCGTTGAAGGGCAGAGAAATGGTCAATTTCGACAGCTCCTCCGGAACACCCGGCGAGCTCGCTATGCCCAGCGTCGCCAGACCGGACCCGGCTTTTACAAGCAAAGAGTCGCTGTGCCCGTGGTAGCAGCCGTCGAATTTGATGATAAGCGATCTTCCCGTGAAAGCACGTGCCAGGCGCAACGCCGACATTGTCGCCTCGGTGCCGGAGCAGACCATACGCACCATTTCGATGCTGGGCATGAGCTTCGTTATAAGCTCAGCCAGTTCGACTTCCGCCAGACAAGGGGCACCAAAGCTGGTGCTATTCGAAAGGGCGGATTCCAGTGCCTCCAGAATTCGGGGATAGCGGTGCCCGAGAATCATCGGTCCCCAGGACAGGACATAGTCTATGTACTGGCTGCCGTCCACATCAAAGAGATTCGCCGCATCGCCCCGCTGTATGAATACAGGGGAGGACTTGACGGCTTTGCAGGATCTCGCCGGAGAATTGACGCCGCCAGGCATGACTTTCTGCGCTCTTTCAAAATAGACTTCCGATTTGCTGGGTGTCATCACTGTTGCTTGCGACATGGTTCTATCTCGTGTGTGTCAGGAGGGCTAGGGGGATGCTTGCCGTCGGTGCCTCCGCTTGCCTTGCTGCCAGGCAAGGCAGAAAAAGACTCAGGCTTTCGCCTGCTGCCTGGAGGCTCCAAGCAAGCGCTCGAGCACAGGCTCAACCATTTTGATCGCCTTTTCGCCAGCCTGGAAGTGACGCATCTTCCCTTCCTTGTCGAAGATGTAGAAAGCC
>JAHFBI010000070.1:444-18359 GCA_023250095.1 Candidatus Melainabacteria bacterium | reverse complement strand
ACACCCTCGCCGATGCCTTGCGGCTGAGCCTGAGACGGAGCCTGAAATTGTAACTGACCACCGGCTCGCCGCTCTGTGCCCTGGCTGCTTTGAGGACTAAGTTCAGCAGCGCAAGAAAAATTGCCAACCAGCAACAAGGCCATTGACCAGAAGGAAGCTGTCTTGAAGAACCGGGGGTCCGTCATGTTTCTGGGGTCACCAAAATTATCGAAAATCCCAGACGGGATTTTCTGCCTGTACCATACAGACCTTTATATCAGGTTTACCCCGAGAAGCAGGAAGATTAAACGGCGGAGCCGACGCTTTCAGCAGGCTCAAGGCAAGCCACGCCGGGAAGCTCCAGCCCTTCGAGAAATTCCAGAGAGGCGCCGCCGCCGGTCGACACATGAGTGAATTTTTCCGGGCTGATATTTCTTGCCTCGATAGCCGCCACAGAGTCACCGCCGCCGACCACTGTTTTAACGCCTGCAGCGCTAAGGGAGACCAGAAGATCGACCAGGGCATAAGTGGCAGTTTCAAAACCTTTGGTCTCAAAAGCTCCAAGCGGTCCGTTCCACAAAATGGTGCGGCAAGAAGAAAGCGCCTGCTTGATCTCCTCGACGGTCTTCGGGCCTAGATCGAGCCCCATCTCATGCTCGGGAATGGCATCGACTGAAACACAGCTGGTCGGAAGCCCGGACCTCATCTCAGGCGCGCAAACGACATCTTGCGGCAAGATAATGCGCACGCCTTTTTCGGCGGCCTTTGCCAGCAACCCTTTGCAGAGATCCAGACGATCGTCTTCAACAAGCGATTTGCCGGTCTGTTTCCCCTGAGCTTTCAGGAAACTGAAGGCCATGGCGCCACCTATCACGAGAACATCTGCCAGACAAATCAGGTTCTCCAGCACGCCTATCTTCGTGGAGACTTTGGCGCCACCGATTACGGTAGCAAAAGGTCTGGCAGGATTATCGAGAACCCCGGAAAGGGCTTTCAATTCCTTGTCCATTAAAAGCCCGGCCAGAGCCGGCTGCAAATATTTTGTCACGCCAGCCGTGCTGGCGTGTGCGCGGTGAGCGGTGCCAAAAGCGTCGTTGACATAGATATCGGCATTGGCAGCCAGCTGCCTGGCGAATTCGGGGTCGTTCTTCTCTTCTTCTGCATGGAAACGCACGTTCTCCAGAAGACAGACCTCACCATCTTTCATCTCGGAAACAAAGCTCCCGACAGCATTTCCGACACAATCGCCAAGTTGCGTTACTTCCGTTGCCAGCAATTGCGAGAGACGAGTGGACACTGGGCGCAGACTCAACTTGTCGGACGGACCGCCCTTGGGGCGGCCGAGGTGCGAGACAAGAATTACTCTGGCGCCAGCTCCCCGCAGCAACTCTATTGTCGGCAGGGCAGCACGGATGCGCGAGTCGTCCGCAATGCTCAGATCCTCATGCTGGAGAACATTGAAATCAACGCGCACGAGTGTGCGTTTTCCTTTGAAGGTCGCGGGAGCTACCTGAGCAATGGTCTTTTTAGACATTTCAAACGCCCTCATACTGTCTTTCGTGAGTCTTTTACTCGTACGCCCGGAGGCTTAGATGGGCTGACCACCAGGCTCTCCGGGCGCACGACAACCAGGCAATGGGCCCGGTTCTATACCTACACCTTCACGGCAAGCTTGCTGGCCACGAGGGCGCAGAGCTCGATGAGACGGTTGCTGTAACCCCACTCGTTGTCGTACCAGGCGAGTATTTTTACTGTTCTGGTGCCGACTACCATGGTGAGATCGGCATCAACGACAGAGGAAAGCTTGTTGCCACCGAAGTCAACTGAAACAAGCGGCAGCTCGCAAAAGCCCAGGTAAGCTCCCATCTGCCCGCCGGCTGCCTCTTTGAGGGCCGCGTTCACACTTTCCACCGTGACGTCCTTCTTCGTGTTGGCGACGAGATCGACGACGCTGACGTTCGGCGTCGGCACGCGCATGGCGAAGCCGTTGAGCTTGCCCTTGAGGTGCGGCAGGACCAGCCCGATCGCTTTTGCGGCACCGGTGGTCGACGGTATCATGGACAGTGCGGCGGAGCGGGCACGGCGGAGATCCTTGTGCCCTGTGTCGAGCAGTCTTTGATCGAGCGTATAGCTGTGGATCGTGGTCATCAAGCCATTCTCAATGCCGAACGCATCGTCAATGACCTTGGCGACTGGCGCCAGGCAGTTAGTCGTGCAGCTGGCGTTGGAAATAATGTGGTGCTTTTCAGGATCGTACGATTTGTCATTGACACCAAGAACGATGGTGATGTCTTCATTTTTGGCGGGCGCCGAAATGAGCACCTTCCTGGCGCCGGCTTTGATGTGACCGCCTGCCTTTTCGGCTTCGGTGAAAACGCCGCTACACTCGAGAACGATGTCTATCTTGAGCTTAGACCAAGGGCAGGAGGCAGGGTCTTTCTCTTTCGAGAACTGAAAAGCCTTACCGTCGACAACCAGAGTGTCCTCGGTGTGGCTGACGTTATTGGGCAGCTCCCCGAGAATAGAGTCGTACTTGAGCAGGTGTGCCGACTGAGCAACGTCCTGCAGGGGATCGTTAATGGCGACTATTTCGACGCCCTTCTGCGGATTGCCGAGGTATGCTCTCAGAGCATTGCGCCCGATCCGGCCAAAACCATTGATTGCTACTCTTGCCATTATGGCCTCCTCTTCTGGATGTTCAGCGGCTGCCGTGTGAGCTAGCCCTTGATAAACCAACCAAACCACCTAGGAAAGCAACAGGCAGAAACTGCCCGGCCATCAAAGGCTCCTGTCCTGGTTCCATTCTTCAGGCTGCCGGCTTTCCCGTTGAACAGCCTGTCGCTCAAGCATATAACTCTTGACTTGAAAGACGCTTAACTTTAATCGCTCCTTAAGACGCTTGTTGCACAAGTTTGCAGGAAGCAGCTCCAGGGAGGCCAACATTGTTGAGAAGGCTCAGGCAGTCCCCAGCAATTAGTATAATTCTCAGTTGTGAGGATAAAGGACAGGCGCTCAGACCATCTGAGCCTGCTGAAGCCAGGACTTGAGAGGTGAATCATGAAAGAAGCAATAGAGCAGGTGCTCGACCAGATCCGTCCGATGCTGATCATGGATGGCGGCAATATTGAGCTTGTAGACGTCAAAGATGGAGACGTATACGTGCACCTGGTCGGTGCCTGCGGCATGTGTCCGGCCTCGACCATGACAATGAAACTTGGCGTGGAGAAAGCTTTGAAAGAAGCTCTACCGGAAGTAAAACGCGTTATTCAGGTCTGAGCCACGCAAAGGGCAGTCAGTCCCTGACTTTGCTCTGCTCAAGCCGCCGCCGGAACTCCTCACTTAGATAGCTGCTCACTTGAAGGTCCTGCTCGTCTTGACCGCCAGCAGAAAGGCTCTGGCAGGCTTTGCCAATGGAAATTTTTGTCTGGCGGATAGATTCGGCGGAATTGTCCTTGATCCGGCGCGCCAGACTCATCACGAAAGGCTCCAGCTCGCCTTTCGGCAACACATCCTGCACCAGAGCGATGGACTGAGCCTTTTGCGCAGTCAGACGAGCTCCAGAAAAGATCATCTCAGCGGCATTAGCCGGACCGACTAATCGGACAAGCCGACGTATATTGTCATCATCGAGAACAATTCCCAGAAGTGCTGCCGGAATGCCAAATACTGCCTCAGGCACGCAATAGCGCAGGTCGCACGCAATAGACAGAAGACAACCGCCACCCAGACACGGGCCGTTGATTGCCGCCACCACAGGCAGCTCGAAACTAGCAATTGCGTTGAGGGCGTTCCTGATGGACAGCCAGTGCTCGCGAGCCTCTTCATAGCTGCTCAATTGCTCGAGTTCTTGCAGATCGGCCCCGGAGGCAAAGGACGAGCCTTGCCCGGTCACAACAATCACGCGCGCTCCCTGTTTTGCCAGACTGCCCATGGCGCCTGGCAGGGCATCCCACATGCTCCTTGATATGGCATTATGCACCTCAGGGCGGTTCAGTGTCACTCGCCCCACACTGTCATGAATCGACAGTTCTATTTCCACTTTGGATACTGTCCTTCTACTGCTTACTCTGATAACGGGCTATTTGAGGCTCTCTTCGCCAGGTTTCGGGAAAAGAAATTTGATGGCGTCGCCCTCTTTGATACCATGCTTCTTGGCGTACCCGGCAGCCACTTCCACAACTTCGGAGACCTCCAGAGGAGGACCATCTGGATAAGTGGGACAATCCTGCTCTCTGGCGCATCGGCAGGGCGGCACATTCTGGCAGATCTTGATTATCTTGCCGTCCTTGACAAACAACATATCGAGGGAGATAAAGCAGTGGGCCATCCAGAATTTCACACATCTGGGTGGATGGAACAGAAAGACCATCCCACTGTCTTCTGCCAGAGAAGTCCGATACATCAACCCGCGCGTTATTTCCTGCTCGCTGGCGGCAACTTCCAGCTTGATCTTGTTGCTACCTATCTGGGCCACCGGCATCCTGGCCTCAGTCGAGCGTGCCGGACTCAGAAGCCCGGCCGCAAGGCACACTGCAAAGACCATTGTCCATAACCAAAAGCGACTCTGCCGCTTGCCAAAATAAATTCCTTGCATTACCCCTGTCTTCATCTGACCACCGGTGTCCATAGCCACCACATTTTTGTGAAAGGTGTCTTTTTATGGAGAAATTGTACCCTGTCGAGAAGAATACCTCTTTGTCCGGAAACGGATGCGCTTGTCACGAGCCCGCAAGGATCGATTACAGCCGAGATACCGTTGTTGGCTGCAATGACAACATAGCGTCCATTTTCCACTGCTCGAAATATAGCCGCAGACAAAAGCTGTTGGTTAAGTATTGAATTATGGAAATAACCGAGATCGGCAACGTTTACAAGAAGGCTCGCTCCCTTGCTCACTTCCCCGGCAGCAAGATCCGGATAAACCAGCTCGCAGGAAATGGTGGCGCCAATCTTGCCGAATATGGAATTGATGAGAAGCGGTGCAGGGGAAGCAACAAAGCCTTTACCCCCGCCGGCCAGCTTGCCTTTCAAATCGGACGGGATAAGCGAGCCCATAAGCCCAAGGGGAATAAACTCGGCAAAAGGAACGAGCCTGTTCTTGACGTACAAATTTCCTTCCGCGCTCGGCGAAGGGCTTATCAGACGGACCGCATCGACACGGCCTCCGGCAAGAGACTCAATGCTGCCAGCAATCACCTCCTTCTTCTCACGCCAGGCCATCTGCTCGAGAGCCGGGCGCAAACGCTCAGGTCCTTTGAAAGCCGTCTCCATCCCCAGGACACCTTCGGGCAGGACGACAAGACCGACACCCAGTTCCCGGGCAAGAGCGGTATACCTGTCGGCGACCGCCACAGGACTGAGTCCAGCCAAACGCTCCTCAACCGACAAATTTCCTTGCACTACAGCCACGGGAATCTGGGGAGCCCACTTTGCCCTGGCAGCAGGGCTGAGCATAGACGGAGAAAGAGCAAGCGGGGCAGCCCGTTGCTGCCCTGTCGTTTGCGGAGGTCCTGGGGGCACGGGCTCCTTGCCTTTTGGCGGCTCGATATTACTGGCACCACCGCTGTCGACCACGGCAGTCTTTTGCCCTGAAAGAGAGGCAGTAGCGGCAGGCAATGCCGGCGAAACCACTTCATCCCACTGCCAGTAAGGCGGCATCACGACAGCCGCATTGACCTGCTCTTGCCCCCACATTGCCATCCAAGCCACACAAATGACCACAATCACCAGATCGAGAACAGCGCCAACACGCGGCGAAAGAGGATCGACCCGGGCGGTGAGATCAGGCGTGAGATGGGTAAATTCCATGATCAAGCAAGCAATCGCGCAATTACTTAGAACAATCAAGAAATCCAGGCAAACGGCGCCGCCAAATTTAGCAATTTGAATAAGTTGAGGAACATGGCTGAGCGAGTAAGCAAGCTGCACAACTGGTACGCCGAGAAACAGCTGGCAAGGAGCGATGGACCACTGCAAAAAAATCCAGATGAGCGGCACAGCCAGCAAGAAAGGGAAATAAGGACGTTTATAGAACGGCAAGTAGCCAGCTCGCATCGGCAAGACAAAAACGAACAAAGAAAACCCCGAAAACAAGAGCGCCTGATGAAAAGACTCCAGAAACCAGGCTTGGAAAGCTGCCGCGAAGCCCAGCCAGTCAAAGAGTCCGAACCAATTGAGAGGATAGAGCTCCAGCAACCACCGAAGTGAGACGAGATAATAGGCCAGACCGAAGAGCAGCCCCGTGACAGCAGCCTCCAGCTTCCCGCGGCAGCCGCGAGTCAATACTATTGCCGGTGTAAGGGCGAACCAGCTCAGCCACCAGAGCCCGAAGCCGGAACTGGAGAAACCGAGAAGAACACCGAAACCCAGGATTAAGGGAACCTTATCAAGGAAACCAAGCCCGACAAGCAAAGAAGGCGGCGCGCTAGCACCTCTTTGCTCAATGCTCTGCCCGACTGTCTGCATTTTTCCGGCTGTATTTAAAGCTTGGTACGGACTGAGACAGTCTAGCAGTGATTTCAGCAACAGTCACAGCCGCTGCCTGACAGAGTGGCGAGACGGTAATCGGGCCTCAAGAAGAAGAAGAAGAAGAAGAAGAAGAGAACTCAGGGCAGATAAAGCTGTGTCTTGACGATGGGAAATGTGTATGTCTTGTTGAAAGTCATGAGCCCATTGGACGGATTGAACTCGGCTCCGGCAAACAAGACAGGAGCTGGGACCCGGACACGAAGTGATGTCGTCACCGAAACAAAGGGGCTGGTGTTTGGAGGCGGGTTGCCGCCGAAGTCCTGGTAGACGAAATTAGTGGCATTGATCGCAGGCTGGCTTAAATAATAGCCGTCGACTGGGTGAGCGACGACTGCAGCCTGAGCCAGCCTGAGGGCAGTGGCATAATCGGAGCCCTGGGCCGCCGCTCGGGCTGCGTCCCGACAGGTTCTCTCATTCGTGCTCGAACCCATGACTATGACACCGACGTCCATACCAAGGAGAGAAACGACAAGAAGCAGCACCAGGACGCATGACAGCTCAATCAGGTTGTGCCCGCGGGCACAACGGGCCCAAATTGAATATCGCAAATAAGTCCTGCCGGAAAGCTGGATGAAAGAAAGACACGGCCGCCGTTCAAAGGGACTCACTTTCAATACCTCACTTCACAAGTTGCACAAGTTGCCTGGCTATATTCTCAAAAGTTGCCCGCAGATCGGCAGCTTTTGTTACTAGAAAGAACTTGCCGCCATTGCCGGCGATAGCGGCAATTCCTCCTGATGTGGGGTTGGAGTTTGTGTCGTTGAGAATCGAGGTCTCGCCGGGAATGATAGCCGGGGTTTGAGCCAGACCGATTGTGTAAATCGGGATGCCAGCATTTTTGGCCAGCACGGCCGCTTGCCTGGCGTTGGTCCAGGGATCGCTATTGAGCGGTCCGCCTTGAGTCGGCTGCCCGTCCGTGAAAACGACGATGGCTTTCTTGGAGCCAGGGCGATTGTTGACAGTGAGCTGATTCACGGCAGTGCGCACGGCATCGCCGATATTGGTGGCACCGGTGGCAACAGTGGTCGGTAGAACATTGTAAATGGTGCTGTAATTGGTCGTAGTCGAGCCATTGTTCAGAGCAATCATCGGCTGCGGATAACTGGCGCTGCCGCCTGCGGCGTAGGAGCTGTCTATTCTGGAGATGGGACCGTAAGTGCTCGTGGCCGAAGTGCCTGCGTTGGTGGAGAAGCTCACCAGGCAGAAATGGGCGTCGGTATTAGTGTTCATAATCGTGAGAAAGACCTGCGAAGCCGCCTGAGCATCACCGAGCGGATGAATGTTTGCCTGGGCCAGCCGAAGATATTCAGCCTGGTAGCCGGATCTGGGGGTGACGCTTGCCGGCAAGGAGACATTTGCCCGGCTAGCCGTGAAGACCGCCGCGCTCTCCAAATTGCCGCGCGCCGCCTCAACCAGAGTCCCGAGATCAGGAAAACTGTAGCCGCTAGAAGTCATGCCAGCAAAATGTGTATTGCCGTCGATATTCACCACAAGATCAGTGAATGTGTATGCGTTACCCGTGCCGGCGGCGCCAGGCGGGCAGTTTCCGGGAGGCGAGCCGGCCATTGGCGAGCCGCGCAAGCCGGTTGCCGACGGCGTGCCTCCCGACTCGCTGAAGCGGAGGTTATAGCTATTGCCCGAATTGGCCGAGGACAGCTGCTGCGGATAAAGAGCATTCAGCCCGGAGCCTGTCGGAGGCGGCACGATGATATTGTATATGGTGCCTTCGGCCGTCGCTCCGGCGGGGCTGCCTGAGCGCGTGCTGGTGATATTGTAATTAATCTTGCCCGTGCCGCTGTTCCATTGCCGGCGCACCAGAGTCACCGGAGTTTGATCGTCGATCGAACCGGATACGTCGAAGCAGAGGACAACATCGAGATTGGGCACACCGCCTGATGAGACAGCCCTTATCGGTGTGGTGCCCAGACCGAGAATTCGCCCGAAAGCCGGCTCCAAGCCAAAAGCTGCCGTGACTCGCACAACTTTGCCGGCCGGATTTCCCAGAGATACCGGCTGGTTGCCATTGTGCGGATCGAGGAATTCGATATAGATGGAAGAACCGTTCGCCTGGGGATAGTCCGGATTGGAATAAGTGATCACGCCTGTTGCAAGCGATGTGCCCGCAACCTCATTTTTCTGGAAGCTGTTCAAAGCAGTATAAAGAGCCTGCGTCTGGGCAGCGACCGTATCAGTGCTGTCCTGGCTGGCCAGTGTGGCAGCCCCTGCCAGAGCCGCCGCCTCGCACGCCGAGCGCAGCTGCTGTCGGGCAACTTCGGCGCGATTCACTTCGAAACTGAACAGACCGACAATCAGAAGAACAAAAAATCCAATCAAAAGACTAAGGGCGATCATCGCCTGCCCGCTTTCGGTACGCAATCTGGGGTCTGCCATGGGTATTCTCCCTGTCAAAATGAATTCGGTCCTATTGAGTAAGTCCCTGCGGGTTCTCGCACATCTCCTGCGAAGCCACGGTCACGTTCATCGGTTGCGTCAATCCGGGAATATTGCCAAAGAACACTCCGCTATATTGAATGAGCGGGTTTGCCTGCCCGGCCACGACCACTTCTATGAGATAGAGATTTTGCGATGTGTCTGGCGCTTGCGTCAAAGGTGTGCTCTGCTTGGAGACAGTGCCTGTCGCCAGGTTTGAAATGACGATACTTGTGTTGACGTTGTTTATCTGAATTCCGGAGAATCCGGCTGCTGTCTGATTGGCTTGCTGTACCGCCATGTTGGTTGAAGAGAGATCGCTTGAGCTGGAATTGGACAGGAAGCTTTTGGCTCTGGCAGCCTCATGAGCCGCATCCCGAGCCGACGCTACCAGAAAGGTGTATCTGAGGCTTACCGTAGCCAGATCCAGAAGCGGGAATGTAATCAGTATCAAAAGCACCCAGAGCGTTGACGGAAGATCAACGATGAAAGACCCCCGGGGATATCTAGGGCGTAATCTGACAACTCTCATAACTTCCTTCCCTTTCGGTGCAGGTCACCGGAATCAACCTTCTATGGAAGGCGGAGCGACAGCCAGCCGCTGCTTTATGTCAGCAAGCCTGGACAAAAACCGACTGGCAGAAGCCTCGTCACGAGCCAGGCGCAGCGCACGCAGGCAAACTTGTTGCGCCTTTTCCGTCTGCCCCTGCGCCAGATAAGCATTGACCAGCCCGAGGCTGGCAGCCTCCAGAGCAGGGTCTGCCTGGAGAGCGCAGAGATAATTCTTGATCGACTGCTCAGCTTCGCCGTTGTAGAAATAAGCAGTGCCCAAAACACAGAGATCCGCTGCATGCCCGGGATCGCTTTTGACGACAAGTTCCATCTGCTCGGCAGCCTTTCGACTGAGACCACAGTTGACGAGAGCCTGCGCCAGATAGCGCCTGGCATCGAGGCTGGATGGATTAGCACGTACAGCGTTGCCCAGCGTTTGCAAGGCGGCTTGACTTTGCCCGAGCCTCAGCTGCTCGTATCCGCGCTGCAAAAGTATCTGCCAGGACGTATCAGCCCTTACAGGAAGTTGAGACAACAACACCGAGAAAAGAACAGCAAAGGCAAGAACTGATCTTTGAAAGGACATCGCCGGTATCCCCCTGTGTCGCAATAACGCTTCAGCCCGACCTTCCTGCAAATTAGGAAAACGCCACCACAGCATTTGCTAAGGCAATGTTGCGTTGCAGCCTTCCAACAACACAATTGGAAATCCTCTGCCTATCAGGATTGCAACCAAAGCAAATGAGCCAGCGGGCACAGGGTGGCACCACCGGCAGTGGTGCCACCAGCCATGACCCTTGGACGTACCGGGCTCGGTGAGACACGCATGCCGGCCACTGAGGGATGTTTCTCCCGGCGCCGCGGCCCGGGGGCAGGACATGGCTTTTGCCTGGCAGAGTCAGGCAAGTCAATTTGCCCGTCAGCAATCAGCCAGGCTTTCTCTTTGAGAATTTGCTGAGCCGCCTCCGGCAACTCGTCGCCCTATCATCTATAGATAAACAATCCGCCAGATGCAGGCCGGCTGCTGACTTCAGCCTACAAAGAGATACCCCAAAAACTCAGCCTCTGTGAGGCTCATTCCTGCCCTCTTTTGCAGAGGGAGGCAGAATTGTAACAGTTGTAAAGAGAGAAGGCGCCAATATTGAACTTTTTTGAAATGCGCCTGGCTGCGCACTTTCAGACAGGCACGCTAGCAATCGGCAACGCCTCCCCCCCAGGGGTGAGCCCCATCCAATTGCCCTGTTGGAAAGGCTGGAACCATCATGGAGGTGACGGCTGGATTAAATCACTCGGGCACAAGGCTAATTGGCCTTGGCAACCAGTTATGGGCATACAGGCTGAGTTTCAGGGGGCTGGCACATGCAACTTTCAAGACAGCGCAAAATGGGCGGGGCGACACTGGCAGAAACGGCAGCTTCCTTCGTGATCATGATTCCCTTGATCATGACCGTACTCTTTGTCGTTCTGGAATGTTCACAAGCCTTTCTCATCAAAGAATCACTGGCACAAGGCGCCCGGCAAGCAGCCCGCGATCTGGCCGTCGTTTATGGCAAAAATCCGGCAGTAGCCTCCGACCGTTCGCTGCAAGATGCCATGGTCTTCAACAACATACGCGTCACTAACATCATCAACGCCTCAGCCCAGTTCGCCACCCCGACATTCAACACGGCAGGCTTGCCCCCGACCGTGACAGTGACAGTTTCATACACGAGCGGGCAAAATGGACTGCCTGTCTTCCCTAATCCTGACCCGCTCCGTCTAGGCAACAGCTTTCAACTCAACGCAACTTCCACATACAGACTTGAATAGTGCCTCCCGTCAGAAGAGAGCACCAGGAGGATCGAAAATGTCACGCTTTTTCTTCCAACGCCGGAACCAAAGGACTGAAAGAGGATCGCTGGCCATAGTCATGCCGGCCGCCATCCTACTTGGGGTCGTGGCACTCGGCATGCTGGCCATGGACATCACGCATAACATTACCGTGCGCAGCGAGCTGCAGAGCGCAACAGATGCTGCCGCCCTGGCCGGCGCCCAGGATCTTGTAACCAGTCAGATGAGTTCGCAGTCTTATAACGCCGCGGTCCAGGATGCACTGGCAGTAGGGCAGCAGAATACGGCAGACGGCAGGCCAGTATCCAACACATCCCAGAACACCACCGTGACAGCTCAGGCAATGCCGGATCTGCTGCCGAACCAGGCGACAGTACAAGTCGATGCCCAGATGACCATCTCCAACATGTTTGCCAAACTGGTCAATCATCCAAGCGATCCTGTGACAGTCCAGTCCAAAGCGCTGGCATCAGGCTCTATAACAGGAGCCTGGGGCAATCAGCTCTTCCCTCTGGCAGTCAGTATCGACACAACCAAGGGTCATACTCAACCGGTCTATCAAAATCAAATAGGCGACACGATCACATTCGATATCAATTCGCAACAGTACAAGAATGCTGCATTTACTTCTTTTACAATCCACCCGGCCAGCGCCGAATATATCAAGAACGCCATCGACCAGATGCTCGGGCTCGCACCCATGGTTCCAGGCTATGTCCCGGCTGTCAATATAGGCGACAGCCTTTATTTGAACAATGGCGTGGACGGACAAAAAAGGCTTGCCGACGGCGCCCCTTATACGGCTTTGACAAACGGAGCCGTGCTTTACTTGCCGGTGATGCAAGGAGACCCGCCCTACAATCAGACCCGACAGTGCGTTGGCTTCGTAGCCGTGAAGGTGACTGACGTCCAGAAAAATCAAAGCGGAGGGCTGGTAGAAAAAATCACAGTCAAACTCATCAAAGGTTTGATGAAGGGAACGCCAGGGCTCATCACAAGCACAAATAACAGCAGCCTGAACAGCGGTCTGCAGTCTTTGTCAGCCGGTACAGTCCAGCTCTCGCAATAGAAGATACCGACTATCAGGAGCCTTACTCAGGCAAGAAATCCTTAGACCGGGGTCGCCCTCAGTGCTACACTTGGCACCAGCAATCCCGGTTTTCCGTCTGCCTGGAGGCAAGTGAAAGATCCTTTGCGTATATTCGGTATTGATCCAGGAACTGCCACTACCGGCTACGGCGTACTCGACTATACCTCCGGCAGCTCGTTTGCATATATAACCTCGGGCATCGTACAAACAGGCAAGGACCTGCCGATGCCCGAGCGTTTGAAGATGATTCGTGCCGACATGCTCAGTCTATTGGAAGAGTACGAGCCCGATATAGTCTCAGTTGAGCAAATATTTTTCTTCAAGAACGCCAAGACTCTCGTGCCGGTCGCGCAATCGCGAGGGGTCATTCTTGAGGCAGCAGCATCTCTTGGACTTGATGTGGCCGAATACACCCCGATGCAAGTCAAACTCAATCTGACAGGCTTTGGGAAAGCCGACAAGAAAGTGGTGCAATTCACAGTCGCCAAACTGCTCGGGCATGACGAAGTAATCAAGCCGGACGACGCGTCCGATGCCCTGGCGCTGGCTATCTGTCACGCCAGGGCTTGCCTCACCGGACTTCTTTGCCAAAATCATCCCCTGTCAAACGCAGACAAGAAAAAATAATCCAGGACAGTTGTCTTACAACTTTCCCGGCAGCCGGAGCAAGCCACCATCGGGCACCACATATGCCATCACCAAAATCCAGCGCCCAAGACTTGCGCAAACTCAAGAAGTATTTGATGGATAACGCGCCTGGCTGTGTCCATCAGCCGGAAGGTCTGCTCAAGTATAAATACGTAACGCCGACCTGTGACATCAGGGCCGGTGGCGACGATCTATCTCCAGTCCCGGAGCGATCTCTGACGGGGCACTATCTGCAAATGTACGACTGGGATGCATGCTTCTTCGCCCAGGCGGCAGGAAGAATCGGGCTGTCAGATTTGCCACTATCTGTGGTAGCAAACTTTCTCAGCCTCAGCGATGGGAGTGGACATCTGCCGCGGACAGTGTCGCCCAATAGAGTATGGGACTCAGGAGACGCCTGCAAGCCTTTTTTGTGCCAGACGCTTGACCTGGCTGGCGACAGCCTGCTTTGCAATCAAGACACCGTTCGTTTGATTGCCGACCTTGAGCATTTTTTGCGCTATTGGCAGAGCCACCGCAGGCACGCAAGCGGGCTTTATCACTGGCGCAACGTGCTGGAAAGCGGCGTGGACGACAATCTGGCATTACTCTTCCCGCAGGAGGCGGCTGTCGACGAGAACAAAGAAACCGACAAGTTTCCTGATGGCAAGCTCCTGGCTGCCGATTTGAACACTTATCTGGCAGTCGAATACCAGGCTTTCAGCCGTCTTGCTGCCAGAGCCGGACAAAAGGACCTGTCTCTGGAGTACGAAAGAAGGTCGGCTGAGTTGATTGGCTTGATTGAAAGCGAACTCTGGGACGAGAAGCTAGGAATGTACGCAAACCTTGACCCTGACTCGCTCGTGAGAGTTGCTCTGCGCTCCTGGACCGGGCTTCTGCCTGTGCTGTTAGGCATCGCCCAACCCTCACGCAGCGAGCAGACAATAAAACAAAATGTACTCAATGCCGAACATTTCTTTCGGCACTCCGGGCTGGCTTCCTTCGCTGCTTCCGAGCCGCTCTATAATCAGTCTTGCCGCGGGCTCTACGGACGAGTCATCGTCTCCAACTGGCAGGGTCCAGTCTGGGTTCTCCCGAACGTGCTTGCCGTGCGCTGTCTGCTCAGGCAAGGCTTCAAAGCCATGGCGCAGGAGCTGGCTTTGCGCGTCACTTCCACCCTGGTCTCCGGTCTCACAAGTCATGGCACGCTCTTTGAGAATTACAATGCAGAAACAGGAGAGCCGCTCTTTGCTCCCAGGTTCATGAGCTGGAACATTCTGGCACTCGAGCTTATCGAGCTTCTCGAGTGACCCTGCCGCCCTGCTTCACTTTCTCAATCTGGCGGCAAACAAGAAGAGCGCACTGGTCTTCTGGATCGTCGCGCAGAGCCTCTTTAATCACTGTTTCGGCCCCAGCAATATCAGCCTGCATGAGTTTGGCCGAGGCAAGATTGGTCATGGCATTTACATAGTGCGGGTTGATGGCCAGCGCCTGCTGGCACAACTTCTGAGCCAGAGCCGGTTGCTTTTCATCCAGATAAATTCCCGAAAGATTGCCATAAGGCCACTCAAACTGGGGAAAGTCGTGAATCAAAGCAGCAAATGTGGCTTTGGCCGCGTCATTATTGCCGTTGCCAATCTGATTGTAACCCTCTATGTTCTTCTGCTCTGCCTGGGCCGGCACAGGATAGCGCGGGATCCTGGTTGCCAGGAAGCGTCTGGACATAGCACCGGTCGGACCGTCCCTGTCCATGACAATAGCGCGCTGAAGACACTGCCTGGCCAGCTCGCTCCAACCCATGGACTTGAACTGCACACCCTTCTCGTAATATTCGCGCGCGCTGCCTAGCTTGGGAACAGATTGGGAGTTGCGATTAGTCAATTGAGCAACGACAACTTTTCCGACAGTAAAAGCCAGCCCGCTTATCAGCAAGAAAGAGCCGATGACCAAAGCCGCTATCAAAGCCACTGGTTTGATCGTCGATGACTCTTCTATCAGCTTGCCCACTTATTTACTCATGCCCTAGCAGCTGCTGCCGGTTCTTGCTTCTATGTTCGCATCTCTTGCCCGGTTGCGCCAGCTGACTTTTCTTGCCGCCAAATCTTAAGCAGAAAGGGGCAGGTTTAAGCTGCCCCTTTCTGCTTTTTTATCCCTGCTGAGACTTAGAAGTCACCCATGCCTGCTCCTGCGGGCATTTGCGGCTTTTTTTCCTCAGGAATGTCCACCACAAGGGCTTCGGTGGTGAGGAACATGGCGGCAATCGAGGCAGCGTTCTGGATGGCGCAACGCTCGACTTTGGCCGGATCGATGATACCGGTCTTGGCCATGTCGACATATTCGAAGGTCATGGCGTTGAAGCCAAAGCCTTCTTTCTGTTCCTTGACGCGCTCGACGACGACTTCACCGGAGAGACCGGCGTTGTCGGCTATCTGGCGGACAGGAGCCTCGAAGGACTTGAGAACGATTTCAAAGCCGGTACGCTCATCGCCCACCAGACTGTCTTTTTTCTTGTCCAGGTGCTTGACGATGTGCAGCAAGCAGCTGCCGCCGCCGGGCACGTAACCTTCTTCAACAGCCGCGCGGGTAGCGTTGAGAGCGTCTTCCATGCGCAACTTGCGATCCTTGAGTTCGGTCTCGGTAGCAGCGCCGACCTTGATGACAGCAACCCCGCCGGCCAGTTTGGCCAGACGCTCTTGCAGCTTCTCTTTGTCGAATTCGGAGTCGGACTCTTCAATCTGGCGTTTGATGACGCTTATGCGCTTCTCCACTTCCTTCTTGCTGTCGGTGCCAGCCACGATGGTGGTCTTGTCCTTCGTGATGCGGACTTGACGGGCTTTGCCAAGCATCTCGATGGTGACGTTCTCGAGCTTGGTGCCGCGCTCTTCGGAGACTACCTGCCCGCCGGTGAGGATGGCGATGTCTTCGAGCATGGCTTTTCTGCGATCGCCGAAGCCGGGAGCTTTGACTGCGCAGCAAGTAAGAACCTTGCGAAGATGGTTGACGACGAGAGTGGCCACGGCTTCGCCTTCCACATCTTCAGCAATAATGAGCAGCGGGCGCTGGGCGCGGGCTACTTTCTCGAGCACCGGCACGAGGTCTGCCAGAAGGTTGACTTTCTTGTCGATGCAAAGAATGTAGGGCTCGTCGAGAACAGCTTCCATGCGCTCGGGATCGGTCACGAAATAAGCTGAGACATAGCCCTTGTCGAACTGCATGCCTTCTACCACTTCGAGTTCGGTGGAAAGGGACTTGGACTCTTCGACGGTGATGACGCCATCCTTGCCCACTTTTTCCATGGCGTCAGCGATGATACCACCAATGGTATCGTCATTGCCGGCAGAGATGGTGGCAACCTGGGTGATGGATGTCTTGGTTTCGACTGGCCTGGCCAGCGCCTTGATCTCTTCGACAGCCATTTCAGCAGCCTTGTAGATACCACGGCGAAGAACCATCGGGTTGGCTCCGGCTGCTACGTTGCGGAGTCCTTCCTTGATCATGGCCTGAGCCAAGACGGCTGCCGTGGTCGTGCCATCGCCGGCGAGGTCATTTGTCTTGGAGCAAACTTCGCGAACAAGCTGAGCACCAGCATTTTCCAGGTGGTCTTCGAGTTCGATGTCTTTGGCGATTGTGACACCGTCATTGACGATTTGCGGTGCACCAAACTTCTTCTCAAGTACCACGTTACGTCCGGCCGGACCCAAAGTGATCTTAACGGTGTTAGCGACAGCATCGACCCCACGCTCGAGAGCGCGGCGAGCTGCTTCATCGTACACAATTTGCTTTGCCATACTTATGCAATCCTCTCCTATTTTTGCTTGCATCCAATATACAAGCGACAACCAATTTTTGCGGGAATGCCGCCAATTGAGCGGCTTTCGATTCAGAGACTAGCCGACGATCGCCAGGATGTCGCGCTCGGACAGGATAAGGTACTCAATCCCGTCGATCTTGACTTCGGTGCCGGAGTACTTAGCGAAAAGAACCCGGTCGCCCACCTTAACTTCCATCGGCTGACGATTGCCTTTCTCGTCAAACTTGCCAGGCCCACAAGCCAGGACTTCAGCCTGTTGCGGTTTTTCCTTGGCAGTATCAGGCAACACTATACCGCCCGGTGTCTTCTCTTCAGCTTCTAGCTTCTTGACGACGATGCGGTCGGCCAGTGGTTTCAGGTTCAACTTGGTAGCAGCAGATGCGGTAGCCAATGGTCTAACCTCCTTGAATAATGCAGTAATGTGTTAACCATAAAGCTCGGTGAGATTGCCGTAATCTCAAGGTGTCCCTCGAGTCACAGCGGTTCTCACACAGTCTTGATAGTATCCACCGGAAACGAGGCCACGGCTTGTTTCTCCCTTTTTCTTAAGGATTTTGTTGCGCTGGCAGAGCGGTTCTCGGCCAGGTAGAACTCTGCCATCCGGACAGGCAAAAAAGTAGCACGGCGCAAATAACAGTGTAAGAGCCACAGGATGGGCTCAATGAGAGGCTATTCGCCTTTTTTCTTGCCGCCCCAGCTCGGCATGGCACGCATCCAGGGCGCATAATCGGGGGATGGCGCCAGGCGGTTCTGCAGTTTGGACTGGCGCTCGCTGACCACGGCCAGTTTTGCCTGCCTGGCCAGCTCGTCCCAGGGGATAGGACCGGCCGACAGCGGCCCGGATTCAGCTGTTTTCACCCGATCCCGCCCTTCAAACTTTGCAACATCTACAGCCTGCTCTGCCGCTTTCATCAAAGATTCGGCATCTTCCGCGTTAGCTGGCAAAGATGCCAGACCAATAGATACAGTGACCATACCTATCCCAGGAGCCGATTCGCTGCGGACCTTTTGCCTGAGCCTCTCAGCCACATCATGAGCGGATTGCCTGGAAGTCTCAGGCAAGATGAC
>JAHFBI010000070.1:0-434 GCA_023250095.1 Candidatus Melainabacteria bacterium | reverse complement strand
TGCTTGATGGACTCGTCGCCCTTTTCCGGACCGAGAAGATCGTTTATGCGCGAGAGATGATCGATATCGATGAGGAGCAAGGACAGCTCGTGTTTATGCCGAGAAGAGCGTTCCACTTCCTTAACAAGAGCATCTTCAAAATGCCACCGGTTATAAAGCCCGGTATGGGCATCCTGAATAGTCTGCGAAGTCATCGACTCGTGCGTGAAGGCGACATGCAAGGCATTGGATACCTGCTGAGCCAGCGACTCGAGCAGATCCACTTGCTCGCGGTGGAAGCCCCGCATGTCTGTCGAAAAAAGCATGATTGCGCCGAGGGGATCGTTGTCGAAGATAACAGGCACGGACAGGACCGAACCGAACGTGCCTCCAGCGGTCGAGCGCGGCAGAGTGTGCTGATAACGCAGGGCATCGGAAACGTATTCCGATTTGCC
>JAHFBI010000361.1 GCA_023250095.1 Candidatus Melainabacteria bacterium | reverse complement strand
AGATTTGGCCGAGTCCAGCAAAGGAAGCGAAATTAAAAAAGCCATGCAGCCTCTCGCCAGCGAGAATTGGCTGACAGAGCCAAAACCAGACGCTGACGAGTCGACGAGACTGGCGTTCTCAAGATGGCCTGTGCTCCGCTAGGCCTATTTGCTTACCGAAAAACAGGCCTGTCGAGGTAGCGCTCCTCCAGGCAAGCGGGGGTCGAGAGCCGCAGGACATCAGCCTTCTGCCCTGCGCCTTCAGGTTTTGCTAAGCATGATGAGAATTATCAACACCGCTTGTCGAGCGATTTGTCGGCTGATAACAATAGGTCATTACAATCACCCGGTAGCCCAGAAGATTCAAAGCCTCACAAGACAAGCGCCAAGACTTATCCGCGCCTTTGACTCCTTCATTGTCAGGAGTGAGAGGTTGTATGTTTTGAGTCCGGTCGTCGGGGAATCGAGCTTTGGGCGCTTGTCTTAAGAGGCAAGGTCGGTCCTGCCGCCGAGTTTTGACGCGCCCTGAATGAGAGCACAAAATCTCCGAGCATCGGCAATGAGCGAATCGCGGCACTGAAGCACGCGTGCGTTTCTTACTCCATCGGCAGCGGGGCTCGAGCAAGAGCCACCACTGGTGCCAGTTTCGTCTTCTTCCCTAACTCCAACAGGAGGATGATATGTCTAAGATTCTCGACAAACTAATGTTCTTCGGCAAAGAACGCTTTGCCGGCGATCACGGTCTGACCACCGGGCAGTCCCGCCAGTGGGAGGACAAGTATCGCAACCGCTGGCGCCATGACAAGATCGTGCGCTCGACGCACGGCGTCAACTGTACCGGCTCCTGCTCCTGGAAGATCTACGTCAAAGACGGGCTGGTTTGCTGGGAAACTCAGCAGACGGATTATCCGGAAACACGTCAGGATCTGCCCAACCATGAGCCGCGCGGTTGCCCCCGCGGCGCCAGCTATTCCTGGTATCTCTATAGCGCCGCCCGCGTGAAGTACCCTCTGGTGCGCAGCGCGCTTCTCAAAGCCTGGCGCAAAGCCAGAGGCCAGCACAAGCCTGTCGAGGCCTGGGCTTCCATCGTGGAGGATCCCCTTCTTTCCTGGCAATACAAATCGCAACGCGGCAAGGGCGGGTTCGTGCGCCTGAGCTGGGAGGAAGCAAACGAGATCATTGCGGCAGCCAATATCTACACGATCAAGAAATACGGGCCTGACCGCATCATCGGCTTCTCGCCTATCCCGGCCATGAGCATGGTCTCCTATGCAGCCGGTTCGCGCTACCTCTCCCTTATCGGCGGCGTGGCCATGTCCTTCTACGACTTCTACTGCGACCTGCCTGCCTCCTCGCCGCAAACCTGGGGTGAGCAGACGGACGTGCCAGAGTCTGCTGACTGGTACAACTCCGGCTTCATCATTGCCTGGGGTGCCAACGTACCGCAAACAAGAACACCGGACGCGCATTTCATGACAGAGGCTCGCTACAAGGGCACACCTGTCGTGACCATCACGCCTGACTTCTCGGAAGCCTCCAAGTTCGCCGATCTCTGGCTTGCCCCGCGGCAGGGAACCGACGCGGCTCTAGCTCTGGCTTTCGGACATGTGATCCTCAAAGAGTTCTATGTCGATCGCCAGGTCGACTACTTCAACGAATACGCGCGCGAAAAAACCGACCTGCCGATGCTCGTGCGCCTGGAAGAAAAAGACGGACGGTACGTGCCGACAAGCTTCTTGCGCGCGAAGGATTTCACCGACAACCTCGGCGAACGCAACAACCCCGAGTGGAAGACCGTGGCCTTGGACGAAATCAGCGGCAAGATAATCGCCCCGCGCGGTTCCATCGGCTTCCGCTGGGGCGAGAAAGGGCTCTGGAACACCGAGCAGAAGACAGCCGACGGCACTCCCGTGAAGCTGCGCTTCCGCCTGGCAGAAACCGGCGTGCACGACTCGGTTGTGAAGGTGTCCTTCCCGTATTTCGGCACGCTAAGCGAAGCTGCCGGCCCAACCGGCAAGGTAAGAGAGTGCCGCATCCCGGCAGTCGAGCTCACCTTGTCTGGCGGGAAGAAGGTGCTGGCTACTACCGTGTTCGAGCTTCTTCTGGCGAACTACGGCGTGGATCAGGGCTTCGGCGGCGACATCGCCGCGTCCTTTGAAGAAAATGCTCCTTATACCCCGGACTGGGCCGCCAGGGTCTCGGGCGTGAAAGCCTCGTCGATCATCAAGACGGCGCGCGCTTTTGCCAGGAACGCCGAGCAGACCCGCGGGCGCTCCATGGTCATTCTCGGCGCCGGGTTGAACCACTGGTACCACATGGACATGTCTTACCGCGGCATCATCAACATGCTTGTGCTCACCGGCTGTGTCGGTCAGTCAGGCGGCGGCTGGGCACACTATGTAGGGCAGGAGAAGCTTCGACCGCAGGCTGGCTGGTTGCCCGTTGCTTTCGCTCTTGACTGGCAGCGACCGCCGCGGCAAATGAACTCGACCAGCTTTTTCTACGCTCACACCGATCAGTACCGCTACGAGACCCTGCAACCCTCGGACATGCTTTCACCTCTGGCGGACAGAGATGAATTCCACGGCAGTCTTATCGACTTCAACGTGCGCGCCGAGCGCATGGGCTGGCTGCCATCGGCTCCGCAACTGGCTGCCAACCCGCTCGATGTGGTGAGAAAGGCTGAGGCTCAAGGTTTGGAGCCCCAGTCCTATGTCGTAGAAAGCCTGAAAAACGGCAGTCTGCGCTTTGCCTGCGAGAACCCCGACAGCCCGGAGAACTTCCCGCGCAACCTCTTTGTCTGGCGCTCGAACCTGCTGGGAGCCTCCGCCAAGGGGCATGAGTACTTCCTCAAGCACCTGCTGGGCGCCAGGCACGGTCTGCAGGGCAAAGACCTGCAAGATAAGAACGGCGTCAAGCCCGAAGAGGTGGTCTGGCATGAAAAGGCTCCGGAGGGCAAGCTGGACCTTCTGGTCACGCTGGATTTCCGAATGTCCTCGACCTGCATGTACTCGGACCTAGTTCTGCCGACTGCTACCTGGTACGAGAAGAACGACTTGAACACAAGCGATATGCACCCGTTTATCCACCCGTTGCAAAAGGCAGTGGACCCGGGCTGGCAGACTCGCTCCGACTGGGAGATCTTCCGGGGTATCTGCCGCAAATTCTCAGAACTGGCGAAAGGCTATCTGGGCAAGGAGAAGGACATCGTACTGGTGCCTATCCTACACGACACGCCTTTTGAGCTGGCGCAGCCCATGGACGTACGCGAGTGGAAAAAAGGACAGTGCGAGCCTGTGCCTGGCAAGACCATGCCGAACCTGGTTGTAGTCGAGCGCGACTACCCCAACACCTTCGCCCGTTATTCCGCTCTCGGTCCCATGCTGAGCAAGCTGGGTAACGCTGTGAAAGGACTCAGCTGGCAGACCGGCGAAGAGGTGAAGCTCATCGGGGGGGAAAACGGTCTGGTTGCAGGCAACGGTCTGACGGCCGGGTTGCCCCGTTTGGACACGGATGTACATGTGGCGCAGGTCATTCTTGCTCTGGCGCCGGAAACGAACGGGCAGGTCGCGGTCAAAGCCTGGCAGGCCCTTTCTGCCTCCACCGGGCGAAAGCACGCTCATCTGGCGGAAGGGCGCGAGCACGAGCGCATCACTTTCAAGGACATCGTCGCCCAACCCCGCAAGATCATCTCTACACCGACCTGGAGCGGAATCGAGTCCGAGAATGTGAGCTACAACGCCGGCTGGACAAACGTCCACGAGCTCATCCCCTGGCGCACCCTGACCGGACGCCAGCAGCTTTATCAGGATCACAGCTGGATGCGTGCCTTCGGAGAGAGCCTGGTCGTCTATAAGCCGCCGGTTGACACCGGCTCGATCCGGCAGATCCTGGGAGCCAAACCAAACGGCAATCCGGAAAAGGCCCTGAACTTCATCACCCCCCACCAGAAGTGGGGAATTCACAGCACCTATTCGGACAACCTGATCATGCTCACCCTGTCGCGCGGCGGTCCATGCGTGTGGCTCAGCGAAAGCGACGCCCGCCAGCTGGGCATCGCCGACAACGACTGGGTGGAGGTGTTCAACGTGCACGGGGCGCTGGCGGCACGGGCCATCGTTAGCCAGCGGATTCCTGACGGCGTCGCCATGATGTATCACGCTCAGGAGAAGACCGTGAATACGCCGGGAACCGAGACCAGCCGTACCCGCGGCATCCACAACTCGGTAACCAGAATCTGTCCGAAGCCGACGCACATGATAGGCGGCTACGGGCATCTGTCCTGGGGGTTCAACTACTACGGCACGGTCGGCTCCAACCGCGATGAAACAGTGATCGTTCGCAAAATGAGTAAGATTGACTGGATGGACCAGTAAGGACCAACAGTTAGCTGCTCAGGTAAATACGCCTGCCGGTACTTCTGCCGGCAGGCTTCTTTTTCTCTGGAGAATCGCTATGAAAGTTAGAGCACAAGTGGCTATGGTCCTTAACCTGGACAAATGCATCGGTTGTCACACCTGCTCGGTTGTTTGCAAGCAGGTGTGGACCAACCGCAAAGGCATCGAGTACGCCTGGTTCAACAACGTCGAAACTCGCCCCGGTGTTGGCTTTCCGCGCGCCTGGGAAGATCAGGGACGCTGGAAGGGCGGCTGGAAGCGCAAGGCCAACGG
>JAHFBI010000069.1:17127-18523 GCA_023250095.1 Candidatus Melainabacteria bacterium | reverse complement strand
TAGCCACTTATCTTTGTCTTGGATTTCAGATAGAGCGGAGCAGCAGCACAACGGAAAGGCTGACCATTTTTCAGGACATCTTCAAAAGGCTCCCGGGCCATATGCGGGCATACGCTAAAGAGGCAGAGCCCGACCACCTCCCGGCGATCGCTCAGCTCGAGCATGTCAAGAAAATCCCCGTTGACTTCCAGACAGGCGAACTGAGAATCGAGTCGCACGATTCCGACAGGAGCATCCTCCAGGATTCTCTTGGTAACACGCTTTTCCGTTTCCAGTTCGGCGATGGCGTCGCGCTGCTGACGGATCGCTTTCTCCTTTGCCAGTGTGTAGGATTCGATGGCCAGTTCCATGTCGAAGAAAATCAACCGCGAAAGTGCCGCCATGACCTTCTCATGGCGATCGCCATCGCCTTGATACCGCCTTCTCACAAGAGCGGACAGAAAGAGCAGGACGCGGTTGTAAGCAGCAAGATACCACTTAGGATCAAGACCAATCCGGTAGTGAGTGCTCCCCACCCGCAAACGGTCAGCAACATAGGCATCGTCATAATTGCCCTTGGTCAGACGCAGGAAATAGTCCCTCTGGGCTGCCTTGGCCTTGAGCAAAGTAGGCTCGTCAGGGAAAAAGGCCCTGGTCTCGGGGAAAGACAGAAAGTGCTCGTACATGTCTTCGATCAGCTGGTCGAGATTTTCTGTCAGCAGACCGTCTATTTCGCGTATGAGAGCTTCATCTTCCTGCGTGAAATCAAGCCAGAGCCTGCGTAGCTCAATCTCTTGTTGGCTGACGCCACTTTGCAGCAGACATTCTTTCAAGCCGTCCCTTGTTTCCATTAGGCATTTCCAGCAGACACCAGCCCTAATCTTATTGGCACCTTAAATAAAATATCTGTATCTTAAACAAAATAGAGCTAACCCTGAAATAGTATGGTACTTTTCAGGGCGGTAATTCGGGGCAGATTAGACGGGCACTATGACAGAAGAAGCAAACTCTCAAGGAAAAACGCCAATCCGGATTCTTCTTGTTGAAGACCATCTGCTCACCAGGATCGGGCTCAAGACTGTCATCGAGCGCACTGAAGATCTTAAAGTCATCGGCGAAGCAGAAAATGGACAGGATGCCATCTCGAAAGTAGAAGAACTGTCTCCGGATGTAGTTCTCATGGACGTGGGCATGCCGGTCATGGATGGAATCGAGGCTGCCCGCGCCATTCGTGACAAACACAAAGAAGTGGAGATTGTCATGCTGACATCGCATGACAACGAGCGCGACATTTTCGCCTCCCTGGCCGCTGGAGCCGGCGGCTATTGCCTGAAGGACGTGGAGCCGGAGCGCCTCTATACTGCCATTCGCAGCGTCAACGCCGGTGACATCTGGCTCGACGCGACCATAGCCTCCA
>JAHFBI010000069.1:0-17117 GCA_023250095.1 Candidatus Melainabacteria bacterium | reverse complement strand
CCAAAGTCCTCAAGCAATATTCAGCTAACACCCTGCCTCAGCTGTCCCCGGAGCAGACCTCCCCTCCGAAGACTGCCTCTGCCACTGCCAGAGCCCAGCAGAACCTCCCGGAGCCCCTTTCTCCCCGCGAGCTGGAAGTGCTCAACCTTCTGGTGGAAGGGCTCTCCAATCAAGAAATTGCTGACCGCTTGATAATCTCGCTGGCTACTGCCAAAACGCACGTGCGCAATATCCTTAACAAACTGGCTGTTGACGACCGGACTCAAGCAGCAGTTCATGCCATGAGACGCGGGCTCGTCTGACGGGCAAAGATATCAGCCTGACGGCCGGGGCAAAGTCAGCACAGCGGTTGAAGTAAAGCAGCCAGGTCTGTGACAAAGTATGTAAGAAACCAGGCTAAGCTCGGGCCTGGACTGATGTGGAAACTAGCAGTCTAAATTAAGGAATCGAGCCGCTGGAAGGAAATGTCCATGAAAGTTCTGATCGCAGTTGATGACAGAGCGATAGCAAGTCGAATCGCTGATTTCGTCACCAGGCATAACTGGACACCTGCATCTGATTTTAAGGTGCTCACTGTAGTTGAGCCCTTGCTTGTGGGTAGCTATATGAGCGTCTTTCCTGCTCCAATGCTGAGCGAACTTCGGCAGGATATGCTCTCAAAGGGCAAGGAGCTGGTGCGCTATGTTGCTCTTGCGTTGCGCGACTCTTTCAATTCTACGCGCATCGAAGAAGAAGTCCTGGAGGGAAATCCCAAAGAGTCCATTGTCCGGTGCGCCCGGGACTGGGGAGCGGACGTGATTGTTGTCGGCTCACACGGGCGGCACGGCTTGGAGCGATTGATGCTCGGCAGCGTATCCATGGCCGTGGCGTCAACTGCGCCTTGCTCAGTAATTGTTGTCCGTCCCGATTTCCTGAAGCACGCTGAAGACGAGTGCGCCCATGAACAGGTGTCCCAGGTAAAGGAGCTTGTACCGTGAAAATTATTATTGCCATCGATGATTCGCCCTTTTCCGAACGTTTGCTTGAGACAGTCGTAAGACGGCATTGGGCGCCCGACACGCAATTCAAGCTGCTCAATGTTGTCGAGCCCTTCTGCGTCGACGAAGACGAAGAGCGCGAATACAACACGATTTTCAATGAGGTTTTTGTGAGGCGCAAAGAACATGCCGCAACCATGTGCGCCGAAGCTCGCAAGAGACTGGAGACACACATCGAGCAGTGTCATGTCCATTACGACATACGGCAAGGCGATCCCAAACAGCAAATAATACAGGCGGCAATCGACTGGGATGCCGACCGCATTTTGATTGGCGCTCATGGCAGAGAAATTTGCCCGCACAACCTTCTGGGCAGTGTCTCGAGATCTGTCGCCAGCCATGCACCCTGCACGGTTGAGATCGTCCGCCCGAAAGTGACCAGGCGCGAAGAAAAAGTAGCCTCGTCACTTTGCCGACAGGTCTGACCAGACTCAGCTTGATGCCCTCAGGCAACCGTTTCTGAGAAGTAATAACAGCGCATATGTCTTGACACAAATGCAAGTTTTTTTCGTCTGTTGAATTCAGCAGGGCTTGCTAAGATCGAGACGGGAACATATCTATGGCTTCGGGCAGGACAACCTGCCAGCTCTCTTCGATAGATTCAAAAGCAGGAAACCGCAAAATCTGTTGCCAGTCTGCCAGTTTGATGAGTTGCATTTGCTAAATCCGCCAGGAAAGAACGCCATGATAGAGATGTTTGTAGCTGGAATTGCCCTTGACGCTCGCAACGGGCACCCGATTGTCATTCTCAACGACTCCGCCAGACGCAGGGCATTACCTATATGGATCGGCACGGCTGAAGCCAGTGCGATCGGTCGCGCTCTCGAGGAGCTTAAGACGGAGCGCCCACTCACACACGATCTCTTGCTCAACATAATTGCCAACTTCGGCTTTGCGATAGAGTCAGTAGAGATCAATGAAATTGCTGCCGAGACATACCTGTCGACAATAACTTTGACACCGCTTCGCGCGGCCATGTGCTGTGAGGCGAGCAAACGGATTGATGCGCGCCCCTCCGATGCCATTGCTCTGGCGTTGAAATCGCGCGCGCCTATTTATGTCTCGACGCAAGTCGTCGCCGAAGGCACTATAGCTGCGGACTTCACCCAGGATGAAGCGGAAGCAGCCGAGTTCAAGAGATTTCTCGAGGGGTTGAAAGCTTCCGATTTTGCTGCCACTGGTGTCAAAGCAAGCATCGAGCCTGACTCAGGCGCGCAGCCGTGCCCGGCTCCAGCCCCCCCACCGCCAGACGAGCCTGGCAAGCCAAAAAGCCCCGACAGCTATACAAGCGACGGGACAGATGAGTGCTTGCCCGATTGGGGCTGAACAGGATGAGGGTTGTGGGCGGTGCGCGGCCTTTCCGCCGTTAGATAGCTTTATTGAGCATCTTGACGCAGACCCGGCCATGCGGCTCAAGTTTGGAGCGTCATCTGCCTGTTTTTTTTCAACTCCCCGGCAATGCCGCGCACCGAACCCTCTGATTATCTTTTGCCCACCCTCCTGACAACTAATCTCACTCAAAAGGATGAATCCCTGAGAAAAGTCACTTATGTTGTCTGCCCAACAATTTACTTGAGCCAGCTTCTCGAAAGACACATGGAGGACGAGATGGGGAGGTATTGCCTGGCGCGCTGTAAAGCAAGGCAAACGTCAACTGGAGGAAAGGAGCCAGCTGGCAAGCCTGGCTCGAAAAGCTTGCTGGAGCTTCTTGGTGAGCATCCCTGGCAAACCGTTGCCGATATAACAATCGTCTACCTGCACGATCCCGACAATTTCCTCAGGCGTCCCTGTCAGAAAGAGCTCATCGAGCTCGAACAATTCGCTTTTTTTTAAGCGATTCTCGACTACACAGATTCCGGAATCAGCCGCCAGCTCGAGAACCTGCTGTTTGGTTATTCCAGGCAAAACATTGGCAGCTGAAGGAGATACGAGAAGGCAGCCGTCTCTTGCTCCAAAAATACTGGTATGGCTGCCTTCGGTTACCAGCCCGGATGAATCGATAAGGATTGACTCAAGGCAACCAGCCTCGGCGGCAGCCTGAGCCGCCATACAATTTGCCACCAGACTTGTGGCTTTAATATCATTGCGAGCCCAGCGGATATCAGAGTGAGTGATGGCCTTTGCCCCAGTCTGCCTTAATTCGGCGCAGGGATCCAAATACTCCTCGACATAAACAAGCACGTTAGGCGTCGCTTGCTCGGGATAGCGGTGGCAACGACTGGCAACGCCGCGAGTCACTTGAATATATGCCAGCCCTTCTTTAACCTGACTGTTCTTCGAAGTTTCTAAAACCCGGGCGGATATAGAGGCAACGTCAACCCCTTTTATCTTCAGAGCCTGGATTCCGGTGGCAAGGCGATTTAAATGATCATCGCAACGCCAGAGCCGTCCCTGATAGATTCGAATGACTTCATATATCGCCTCGCCAAAGAGGAAGGCCCGATCGAGAACGGACACTTTCACTTCAGAAAGCAGCATTTCCTGCCCATTCCAGTTAGCCAGCGTGGTCTTGGTAGCGACAGTGTCTATAGCCCTTTCCTCCGCCTCACAAAGTTCTTTTGAAAGCAGGCATATATTACCACCGATGACTTTGCTGCCGGAAGCCTCAGTGCAAGGAGTCCAGGCAGGGAACTGGCAGCTTTCATCAAGGAAAAGCCAGTTCACTTTCAGTTCACCCCACTGTGCGACAAATGGACTGATTGGCTATGATGTATCTGGTGCCATCATGAATCACTAACTTATACAGGCTCAGTCCCGAGGATCTCCGGGCTGCCCGAATTCCAGATTGACTCCTGTCCGACCGGCTGAGCCTTAGATGGCATCCTCTGAAGCCGGAGTAAGGCTTCCTCGTGTCTCCTCACGACACGGCGCGATCTGAGGGCACTGCTGACAGTATCAAGCACAAGATGACGATGGAAAAGCTTACCGTACATGACCTCTTATTGTCGGCCCTTGGAAAGGTGGTACACCAACACCGCCATTCCTTCGGACTCTCGCAGGAAGAGCTCGCGGCAAGAAGCGGCATCCACCGCACTTATATAAGCGACATAGAGCATGGCGTTCGCAATGTATCCCTGCGCAATGTGAGCCGGCTGGCTGCTGCCTTAGGCTTGCCGGCTTCAACGCTGATTAAACTGGCCGAAGGCGAAATGGTTCCTGAGGTAGGGACTTAGGAGGCAAATACAGTGCAGGCTCATACCTGGCAGCAGAGCTGTCTTATGGCTCCCGAGCGACAGCGCTCTACTTACCAGGATCCCCGTGGGCAGCCTTTTGCCAAAGTAGAAAGGAGCCTGGCAAAGACAATCTGATAAAAGAATTCTTCTGCTGCCGCTCATTTTGCCCTAAAATGTAACTCAGCGGCGAGCCGTCGCCGTCAGGCAGAGATCTCGGGAAAACTGCGCCTTGCATCCTGTTCAGTCGCCGCTGTTGATGGCCATGCACGATCCGGTGTTGCACCGGTTCATCTCATACCTGTCTGAGAAGAAGGCAGAGCAAGAGTCCAACCCGGACATTCACATACAGATAGAGCTGTCTCACCAGTCTATCGCTTCTGTGCGAGACTCGTTCCGGCAGAGCATCCTCGATGGCGAGCGGCACATGCATGTTCTCTCGCATTTGCTTGCCTCCATGCTTCTTGAGGGCGATTTCGAGCTACACAGCAATGTCATCGGCGTTCTCCCCGGCGATGAAGAGAGACCTTTTCTAATACGCGAACGCATCACGAAAGACAAGCTTCTTTCGGTGACTGACATAGATCTCGGCAATCAGATGCTCGACAACTTCCGATATCATCAGGATCGCGCCTGGGTACCCCTGGAGCTTTCAGCAAATTTCATCGAATATATACCTTCCTGCCGCCCGTCGACTGGCGTAAACCGGTTGACAAGCCGTGTCAAGGCAGAAGAAGAGCTCTGGAACAAAGTCGCCGACGAGATCTTCCTCATCGATCAGCTGGTAGAGCGTGACAAGCATCTGCGCCAGTACAGCAAATTCATCAAGGACATCTTCGGAATCAAGATAGTCTGTGAGGACGAAGCCACTTGCCTGAGAGTCCACGCCGCTCTTGTGACAGCCACTGTTGCCGATTCGGACTGGGCCAAGCTGGGAGCTCTCCAGAACTCCATTCCGCCTAATGAAAGATCGCAGAGTGAGCATCTTCTGGAATTCGTTGAGACCAAGGACTATCTCACCTGCCCCCCAAGCAAAATGAAGAAGACCGGCTGGCGAGCTTTGAAGAGCGTGTCCAAATGGCATGACCGCCTTTTCGAGATCCAGGTGCAGCCACTCAGCAACTACTTTCTCGAGCTCGACCACATGTCCGGACCATCACACCGTTCTTTCAAATTGCAGCGCGATTCACTGCGGCAGGAAGTAGCACGCCGCATACCTCTCTACGGCTTTTATCGCGACCTTTTGAAAATGCTCTTTATGGGAAGCGAAGTCTCATTCGAATGCGACAATGCCTCGGTTGTGATTCGTTAGTGTCGAGCCGAGATCATCTCGCCTCCGGGGTTGGTCAGACTCCTAGCGATCCAGCAATTTCAGCTCATCATACTTCTTCTTCGTCAGGTGTCCTCGCTGCCTTTTCTTCAACGGCAAACCACGTTTGAAAACTATCTGCCTGACTGAAGCTTCTTGAGACGCGCTTCCATCTCGACGGCGTCGGTAGCTCTGTTGCTCAAGCGCAAAATCATGGCGTAATTCTGCAAGACCTGCATCAAGGTTGTCTTGTTCGGACTGGCTTCAAGCAACGGCAGAGCCTTCTTAAAGAGCGAATCTGAAAGAGCAAAGTTGCGCAACATACCTGCCATTGCCGCGTAATTAGCATATATAGAGCCGAGGTTGCCCGCGATAAGCCCGCTTGAGGGATCCAGCTTGTGAGCCTGCTCGAGCTTTGCCATCGCCAGATCAAGTTGCTTATTGTTCATGGCCTGCGCTGCTTCATTGTTCAATTTCAGGGCCAGCATCGAAGGACTTGTACCCTCAGACAGCGGAGGACTGAGGGCTGAAGGTGAAGGCGCCATCGCCTTGATGCGTTGTCCGCTGTAGATTGCCAGCAATGTGTTGCCGTCGGCAACGGAAATTGAAGGCTCACTGTCCTTGAGATCGCCTGTTCCATACATTATGTCGGCGGGATCCGTGCTGTGCCCGGAGATACCCAGCGCGTGCCCGATTTCATGGAGAGCGACACGCCTGGCATATCTATCCGTCAGAGCCGGCATCCCCGGCGGCGGCACGGTAAGAAGCAGTATCTGACAATTAAGTATTCCCTGAGCATCCGGAACTACAACGGCATGCCCCTCCTCTTTCTGAAATGACATGAGGCTCCGATCGCAAGTCCAGGCGCAAGTGATATCAGCCAGGCGAGCTTGCCCGACATAAACAAACTTCAGATGTCCGCCGGAAGCCTCCTGCCAGTCGGCAAAGGCTTGCTTCAGTATAGTCTCGAATTGCTCGCGATAACCTGGTACGTCAGTTGCTTGCTTGATGAACACACGCACGGGAATGCGGCTGTCAGGCCAGCGGCAAACTCCATTCTTGCTCACTTGCGCAAAATAATCTCTGCTCTGAGCAGCTACCGAAAGAGTCACTGTGGAGCTGCCTGGCGGGCTGCCTCCCTTCTCTTGAGTGGGAGCTGTCTGCACGCTGCCCGGATCGCCAGAGAGATGATCGGCTGCCTGCGTTCCCTGGTAGCCGCCTTCTTTGACCGGGGACATGCCGCTTGCGGTACCGGCTGGATAATCGATGCCTTCGGAGGCAAGGGCCTCGTTGTCTTTGAACTGGGCTTGCCTTCTGCTTTCAAGGCAAGAGGCACCACCGCCCATTGACCGAGCAAGAACAAGAGTGCCATTCTCCTCTGAGGTAGCCCCTTCGCCCGGCAGATTTCCTGTCCGGGCGAAAGCTATATGGGAAAGTTCGAGGCTTTCGCCAGCTGCCCCACCCAGGCAAAGCAGCAAGCATAGAACACGACCGCACAAGCTCATTAGAACACCGCCAATTTTCCTTGATCTAGAACACCTTGATATAACACTTGATATAAAAAAACAATTCTCGCACGCCTGCCTCCTGGAACTCATGCTCCCGGTTGCCAAGCACGCCGTCGAGGGAAAACAACCGGATCTTGCCCCGATTCACGCTCAGGAAAAACACTAGTGCAAATCAGTGACAATCTCCTTTCGTCCTGTATTGGATCGAGCTAGATTGGACAATTGAGATTGCGTTTATGACGGGGCTAGTCACCACTGACACGGGGAAATGATTATGAATCTAAGAACTTTACTGGCGGCCTTGCTGGCTGCCGGAGTGGCCTTGGGCCTTCTTTTCTGGGCGTTCCCCAACCAGGCAAAGTGTGCACCGGTACCGCCAGGGGTCCATCCCGGCGGACCGACGAGAATCAGCGGTCCTTTCACAAGCAACAATCTAAGCGTCTTTCTCATTCACGGCGAAAACAAGCTCAAGGGCAAGACCTTCCTCACTTTGCAGGAAGCACTGACACAAAAGAAGCTTATCGTACGTGAAACCGGCGACGTCAACCGCTTATCCGTTGAGAATCTCTCCGACAGCGTCGTTTTCATCCAGTCAGGTGATATCGTCAAAGGCGGCAGGCAAGACAGAGCCATGCAATACGACCTTCTGATCCCGCCGAAATCCGGACAGATGCCTCTGCCAGCATTCTGTGTGGAGCATGGACGGTGGAGCGGGCGCGGCGGGGAAAACGCTGCTAAATTCGACAGTTCTTCCAACCAGCTCATCGGCAAGGATCTAAAACTTGCCGCCAAGAAAGCCGGTGATCAGTCCATGGTCTGGGATTATGTTGCTCAGAACCAGCAAAAGCTCTGCCGGAAGCTTTGCGCCCCCGTGGCTTCCAGCCCGTCTCCCACCAGTCTGCAATTGACACTGGAGAACAAGAAGGTCCAGCAAAGCTCCTCAGACCACATCAAGAAACTGGAAAAGATTATCGAAGGACACAATGACGTCATAGGCTACGCCTTTGCCATCAATGGCAAAATGAACAGCGCAGATGTATATGCCTCAAGCGAGCTTTTCAAAAAACTCTGGCCGAAGCTTTTGCAAGCCAGCGCTGTCGAAGCCATTGCCGAGCAAGAAAAGGGCAAGACTTTCAAGCCTGCCGACGAGTCACAAGTGAGGGCCTGCCTTGCCGATGCCGACAAAGCGCCTGCGGCGCCCCGACAGGACGTAACCAAACGCTGCCAGATCGTAACGCAGGAAAGCTCCAGGAATATTCTCTTCGAAACACTCGATCAAGATACCAATATCTGGGTGCACAAGAACTACGTAGCCAAATAGTCCTGTACCAGCACATACAAGCAAGCGAGCGACTTGCCATCGCTCGCTTGCTGTCTAATCGTGCCCAGTGAAAAAGCTATCTTTCAGACGGACGCCTCCCAGAAATTGGCTGTGCCATCGCCGCCGGTGCTTGCCCCAGCAAGCTGAGTGGTGGCTTGAGCCTGCGCCTCCTTGAAAGCCAGCAAGTGGCGTTCCCAGAGTAAAGCAAGACCAGCAGCGTTGACATCTTTTGCCTTCAGGGAAGCAATCAACTCGACTGCCGCTCCCCGAAGGAATTTCTGGAGATGCGGGACTCTGTCCCCGAAATCACAGCGGTTGAGCACAGCCAAAAGATCTTTGCGCAGTCTCTCCAGCAAGGAGCCGTCCGGGACGCGACCAGATTCTATCTCGCTCATCGCGCGATTCAAGGCAGCGACAAATTCATTGAGCGCAATCTCTACACCTTTTGCCCCTGCCGGTACCTTCGCTGCCTCTTGCGGTCTTTGCGATGAACGCCCCCCATCGCCTGAACCCGAGCGCTCTTTGACAGTTGCTCCGCCAAGCAAGGCATCTTTGATCTTACAGAGCAAGTTGTTATCCGTTGGCTTTGGCTGGGCCGTCGGCACAGCAGGTACTGGTTTGCCAGCCTCAGGCGTTGCCTCTGTCGAGATCGGTGCACTCGGACTGGCAGAAGGAGATTTTTTCGATTGTGCCGGGCCAGGCGTTGGCGCAGGCGGCATGCTCTGAGGAGGAGGTCCATCCTGGCGTTGAGCCTCATCTCTTTTCGCCGGTGCACCCAGCCTGTCTGAGAAAACCCTGTCGATCTTTTCTTGACTGAGACCACCGGAGACTTCCCACATGTCGGCATCCAGTTCCTCCGAGGACGGGAAGCTTCCCCCTGATGGGAAGAGGGCACCGGTATCACCTGGTTGGCTCGGGGCTTTCATGTATTTGGCTTTTCCAAATCCGCCACCTCCTGCCCTGCCGGACTGTGTTGGCTGCCCGGCAAGGAGGCTGCCTCCGTCAGTCACCATCGACGAATCCTGCTCACAAGCCAGGCTGAAGAGAGCCGGCGAGCCCCAGCCGGCAGCCTGACCTTGCTCAGCTTCCAGCATGTTCCACTGCGCAGGATTCTCCACTGGCTGCACGACCTGGCGCACAGGACTGTCAGCGTTGACAATCTCGCTTTCATCGACAACGACAAAAGCAGTAAACCTTGTCAGCAGGCAATGCTGCACTGAGAGATCGACAATCTGCTTTCGCAGCTGATTTTGTGCTTGCGGCTGAACCCGGAAAGAATCTTCCAGATCGCCAATGCGCGCCTTGGCCCATAGTTGAGCGATGGCCGGGAGATCCACTTCCACCGTCTCAACTTTTTCTTTGAATATGCCACCATCGGACAGGCGTCCTTTCACAGTCACTTGTCCTTTGCCGCCCATTTTGAAAAAGGCAGTCACGGCTCTACCTGCGAAAAGGTCCGGAATTCTGCCTGGCGCAAGCGAAGACTTATCAACGAGCGACAGTGCTCCTTCGATTTCCAGATCGACTACAAGAGGATTCCCGATATCGCGTCCCACAGAAAGCAAGGCTTCCTCGAGCTGAGTCCCTGGCTCGACAAAGGTGGCCGTACCTCCTCCAAGGCTGGCCACGCGCCGGAGCAAGCCATCATTGACGGCAGTGTCGATACCAAGGCAAAAGAGCCTGGCATCACCGAGTTGATTCTGGATACGCTTGAGAATGCGCGATTCGTCGCCCACCTCGCCGTCGGTAAGCACGACAAGAACAGGTACGCGACCATCTTTGCCCTGACGGTTGTTGATGGCCTCCAGGGCGCTTCCCAAAGCCCTGTCCAGCTCGGTGCCGCCACGGGCGTCAATGCCATGCAAGAATTTCTCCCCGCGGTCTAACCCCGCCTGGTCAGCACAATGAAAAAAGTCCTTGCTCCGGCTCGTGCCGGCAGGCAGCAACCACTGGCAAGAAGTGTCGAAAGCCTGAATGGCAAAACGATCCTCTGGTCCGAGCGTGGAAAGCAGGATGGAACAAGAACGTGCTGCCGAAGTCATCTTGATGCCGGCCATGGATCCGGAGCGATCGAGCACGAAGACAACATCTCTTGGCGCGCCCAGATAGCCGTCGCGTTTGGGCGGCAGAATTGAAAGCATGCCATAAGCCGTGCCGTCGGCAAGTCGATGCACAAGAAGAGCTGACTTCACTTCAGCCTGGCAAAGACGCCAGCGCAGCACAAAATCCCGGTTCAGACGCTCATCGGTCCTTGAAAGCTCGACTTTGACATTTCCTGAATCAAGCGCCAGGCGCGTTGCGTGTTGCGAGCACGACAGGTCGCTCAAAGACTGATTGCCGGCAGCGTCATTGAGCAGCAGTTCTACGGAAATATTGAGCGAAACTTTTGGATCAAAACCAGCGGCAAGACGTGGCGGGGAAATGCGCGATGCATCGCCCACCACAGTTGTATCGACATTCCATCCGGAGCCGACTTGGTCTCTATCCAGCGGCTTGCCAGGGATATAACGGGGTGCCACCACCAGAGGCAGACGGATCTCCGTCTTCCCATCTTCGAAAAATGGCAGCCGTTCGGAGTACGTGAGCAGGACAACTACATCCTCGCCAGGGGGCAAGTTTCCTACTTGCACGGTAAATACGTCGTCGCGTTCGGACTCCAGCAAGGCCGCGCGCTTGCCATCATCTATTGCCTGTCGATATTGCCGTCTGGCTTCGCCCCGTTCTTCAACTTTGCCCTTGATCACGCGGTCGCCCACACGCAGCTCGAAATTGGAGACAGCACAACCGCCCGAAAGCGGAAAGATGTATACGGCTTCCAGATGCTCGCTATAAGTATTGCGAAAAGTTTCTTTTACGGTTACTGAAGCAACACGATCGGCCACGCGCGCGGCGATGTCGACGCCGGACAGGGGCAGGGCGATCCGTTTGGAGTCCCGTGTTACTTCGAGGACACCCAGCCCGCGCTGGTTCTCGCCCACAGGCAGTTCAATCAATGGCAAACGCTCACTGGTCGTGCTCATTTATATTCCCTCCGTTGCTCCCTGCGGGAGCTGATTTCAGCGCATCAAGAATTGCATTTATTTTCTCTTGCGTAGTCGCCTCGTCAACTTGTGGCGACCAGCCCTCCTGGATAGCGATCTTCAACCCAGGCTCAATTACCACTTCACGCCAGATAACAGGGCGAACGACCTGCTGCTCCTTCTTCTTCTGTCGCCCTCTCGACAAACTTGTCAGCAATGATTCCAGTTCGGCATCGCTCAAGCCATACATTCGGGCTTGAATTTCCGAAAGTGGCAGCCCGATCGCCTGCAAGGACTTAATCGCCAGAAGCTGCAACACATGCCGCTTTCCGTAGCGAGCCTGGCGTCCTTCCATCCGGGGGCGATCAAGCAAACCAAGGCTGGTGTAATACCTGATCGTACGAATATCCGGCACCGCGGACACACGGTTGTCCTGAGAGGCCCCGGCCAGACAGTATTCATCCAGGAGATGCGCGACCTCGCTCGATAATTCGTCTGGGGACAGGGTGATAGGCTGCTCTCTAACCATGACAGTATTCTATAGCTAATACTGTAATACTGTCAAGGTCGTGACATTATGGCACCCCAGTAGCCAGGACTGACAGCCCTTATTGATGTGCATGCGCGCCGCTGGAAAAAATCTCACCAAATATGTCAGACTGTGACAGCGTTCCTTGAGCAAGAGCCAGCCATGAAAGAAGAGAGAGAGAGAGAGAGAGAACTGAAACAACTGCCGGAAGATGAGGGCAGCTCCGACCAGCTCCCTGTCAGGCAGGCAACCGGAAATGCCACCTCGCCCCAGGCTTCCACTGAGCCATTGACAAAAGACGCCCCCAAAACAGCCCTTGCGGAAGGCACCATAATCGCCAGCGCTACCGAGTCCTGCAACTCCTCGGCAGGGGCGGCATGGGTGCCGTATACAAGGTTCAGCACATGCAGCTCAAGCAAGCAATGGCACTTAAGATCATGCCACAAGACGGATATGTCGAGGAAAAAATGCTGCGCCGCTTCGATCAAGAAGCCAAAGCTGCCAGCAGGCTCCATCACCCGAATCTGGTCGGCGTGCATGATTATGGCGTAACAGGCGAGGGTGCGCCATTTCTGGTCATGGACTTCTTTGAAGGCAAAAGCCCAGAGGGAAGTCGTTGGCAGCCCACTCTATATGAGTCCAGAACAATGCACAAGGAAAAAACTGGATGAACGGTCGGACATCCATCCTTACACTCAGAAGCTGGACAAGTGGCTGGTTGGTTATCTTCAACAGTCCGGTCGAAGCGAAGAAGCCCGCAAACTGGCTCAAGAGTGCAATGTTAAAGCACCCACAATTGACCAGAAGTGAGAGCCTGTAGCTCTAAGGCTGGTTAGCCAAGCCGTCTGATGCTCTTCCAGGTTTGCACAGCCCATTGCTTATCGGTAATATCATCAAAATAGAAGTAAGCACACAAGAGATCTCCCCCGTCTGCGCAAAGAGTATTCAGTCCCCAGTATTGCCTGTCCCCGTCCTGCTCGGACGTTAGATAAGCCTGGCTCACCAGCCCATCTTCCACTCGCTCAAATTCCTCTTCCGGCGTGCGCTGCCTCTCCCCCAGGACAGCCTCTATAGCCTGCCGCCCGGCAAGTCCCTGACTGTTGTAAATATTGAGATAGATTGTCCGCCCGGGCGCCCAGTAGATAAGGCTGCCATCCTCAAAACGGCATTGAAATTCAGCACCAACAGCAAACGTCCAGTCGTCGTCAATCAGGGGTTCGCTGACCGGTTGCCCGTTGTCGGCATTGAAGAACATATCACCATATCCTCGCTCCAGCCGCGTTCCCACGGCAGACGGGAGGAGCGGTACAAGATCCGGACAGAGTTCCATCACCGACGACAGAGGAAAGATCGAAACGTGCTCGACGTCCTTGAGATAGTCTTCGTCTTCATTGCCCGAGAGAATCCGCCAACCGCTATCGCCGGGCCCATCCGGTCCTTCTCTGTAGACCCAGCCCACCGGCTCGTCTTCCTGCAGAATCTTATTGCTCACCATGGCAAACAGATTCTCCAGATTGCTTACCATCGCCAGAAAAGTTTCAATAGACATAGCTGTCCGGTCCTGTCGGTTGCTTCGAATCGTCAGAATACCGCCTCTCAAGCCACCCGACAACTGCCCATCCCATCTTCTTCACAATCGCCGGCAAGCAGCCTTCTCGCGCGGAGGAGCCGAGCCAACCTCCGGCGACGGACCTCAAGCAAAAGTCGCGAGCCCAGGACGGCGGGGAGCCGTCCGCCGGCAAGCAGCCTTCTCGCGCGGAGGAGCCGAGGGCACCGAAGGCGACGGAGCGCTAAAATAGATAGACACCCCCGAACGGACCCCCAGGATGCAAGACAAAAGGGGCTTTTCAGCCGCCGGACAGCCAAAACAAATCTACAAACGGGCTAGATGGAAGCATTTTACCCGCTGGCTGGCACTGCTCGGCATGGTCGTCCTGGACGTCTGCCTGGTCGGCTCAGGTGTGCACCACCATCTAACCTATCCAGGCACTCTGACAGCTTCAGCCATACTGAAAGAAATCATCGCTTACGCCCTGGTTGCTCTCTGTAATCTTTCAGTCATCCCTTCCATTGTCATGGAAACCGACTCGGTAGAAGTCACCTCCGACAAAATCATCTTCAATAACCTCCTCTTTAAAATGAAGGAAAAATGGGAGGATCTCACAAGCCTCATCAGCCCGCCCTATCTGAAGTTTGCCATCCTCAGGAGCAGGAAGTTTCTCTACCTTTTAAATAGACGGGACATCGACAGGTTTGAGGACCTGCTTCAAACAATTCGCCACAAAGCCTGCAACCTTCCAAAATAGTCTTATACTTTGCAAATCGGCTGAGGACAGGTAGCAATGGCAAAAGGGAAAATTCGTATTTTAATCGGCAAGCCCGGACTGGACGGGCACGACCGTGGCGCAAAAATTATTGCCCGGGCTCTAAGAGACGCGGGCATGGAGGTCATTTATACGGGATTGCATCGCTCTCCTGAGGAGATTGTCGAAACGGCCATTCAGGAGGATGTGGACGCGATCGGACTGAGCGTGCTCTCCGGAGCTCACATGACGCTCTTTCCCAAGGTGCTGCAAATTCTCCAGGAGCAAGACGCAGCAGACATCCTGGTCTTCGGCGGGGGAATTATCCCGGAAGAAGATCGGGAGAAGCTCCTGAAACTAGGCGTCACGGAAGTCTTCGTCCCTGGCGGCGCCACTCAGAAGACCATAGAATTCCTCAAGCAACGCTTTGCAGAAAGGGCCCCCCGAGCTGATGCTACCCAGAAGCAGAAAGCCGTTTCCTGAGAGTCGGTTGCAGGCAAATTTATGCAAATTAATCAGACCGACTGTCTAGCTTGATGCCTTTGCGGGTATAGCTGAATAAGAGTCTTTGTACGATTGTTTAAATCTGAAAGTTGCAGATTAAATTTCGGGAAAGATCTCTTGAAAGCCATGTTATACTCCGAACACTGAACACATTTGACCAGGAGTCAGCCAGAGTGAGCGATAACTTTAACGAGAAACCGGTCAATAACGAAAGAATCGAGATGCCCTTCAGAGAGGGTCTTCTGCATGCGTTCAGCGAATACCTGCCCTATTTGAAACAGGACATAAAAGACGCCTGGCGGGGATTGAGTCACAGAGCTGCCCATGATTTCGGAGCACAAGCAGCCCAGCACACAATGTTACGTGTTGCCGCTCTGGATCAGGATACTGACGCTGCATACGCCGACGTTTAATTCATTCAGAAGCCAACTTTCTCAAGCCAGCAGCCGATTTTCCTCCTGAGCTCATCAGGGGGATATTAAAGTATTGGTACAATTGGAGACAGTTGCTCGTTGGCGCCTTACTAGAACCCAGGCTTAAATGTCATCAAAGCCACCACTATACCGGAAAGGCGACGTTGTCCTCGTTGCATTTCCCTATACTACCGATGACGGACAGACCCAGACAAAGCGTCGTCCAGCCGTCATCATCTCCAACGATTACAACAATGCCCGTCTGGACGACGTATTGCTGGTCCCTTTGACTAGCAATACGACTCGAGCCACGAGAGAACCCACGCAGGTTGTGGTCGAAATGAACACTCCTGAGGGAAAAGCCGGGGGATTGCGCCTTGACAGCGTCATCGACTGTACAGTCATCGCTACTATTCCCAAGACACTTCTGGTAAGCAAGATCGGCGCTTTCCCCAATGAGGTGATGGAAAGAGTAGATATGTGCCTTATGGTAGCTCTTTCCATCGGACGTCCGGTCCAGCAAAAAGACAACCGCTATCCGGAATTTGAAAATCCGCAGACCGCCTGACCTGCCATATCCTCAGACCACCTCGTCTCTCAAGGCAACAGACACTTTCGTGCCGACGCCAGCCTTGAGCACTTTGTCAGCCCGTCCCTGGCACACAGCCACCTCCAGAAAGCCGTGACTGCCAACAAAAGCGCTCAGAGTGCCAGGAGCAACCGAAGAATAACTGACTCCCGGCCCGGCAACCACCACGTCGCCTACTTTGCACTCAATACCACCTTCAATTGCCGCAGCAGGAAGATTAGTAATGAGATTTCCAAAATAGTCGACATAGACAACCGCGCCGGCAACCTGCCGGCAAGATCTGGTCAGGTTGCGGGTTGACAGTTTCACCAGACTGGCAGATTCAATTCTCTTGCCAGTCTCAGCAGGCGTGACTCCGCAGCTGAGATGCGCCGCCACAGGTGCGAAAATATCGCGTCCATGAAAAGAGCTGGATACTTCTGGAAGCCAGAATTTGCTCTCAGTAAGTTCAAATGCCTCCATAGTTTCATCTTCTTCGGCAACGAAGGAAAAAATTCCATTGTCCGGTCCAATAAAGATGCCCTGGCGACCCTTGAGCAAGATCGGTCGGCGCGCCGACCCGACACCCGGGTCGACCACGGCTACATGAATGGTTCCAGCTGGGAAATAATGACAGGAATTCCTGAGGACCCAGTTGGCTGACCGTATGTCCCAGGCAGGGATATTGTGGCTTATATCGACGATAGCCGCTTGCGGCGCGATGGAGAGAATCACAGCCTTGAGTACTCCAACATAGCCATCGACAAGACCAAAATCACTTGTAAGCGTAATCAGCAAGCACTTTTCTCCACAGTTGAGTAGGCCAGTACGAAGGCGACAGCGAATTCGCGTTCATGGCTGACGCTCACTTCGAAGTGCTCGAGTCCGCTGTCCTCAGCAAGCCGGGCTGCTCTCCCGGACAGATGCAAGGACGGCGCCCCCGAAGGCAGGCGGACAATCTCGATATCCTTGAAGCCGATGCCATTCCAGCCTGTGCCCAGAGCCTTGGCAGCAGCTTCTTTGGCAGCAAAGCGGCCGGCCATGCGAGCAATTGTATGCGGCGGCTGGCTGAGCACATATTCAATTTCTTGAGCCGTCAGAACGCGCTCAAGAAACCTCCTGCCAAAACGCTCATAAGCAGCCCGCACCCGCCCAATCGAGCAAATATCCGTTCCTATCTTGATCAAAGGCCGAACTTCTCCAATCATCGCCGGCAGTGGATCTAGCCAAAATCAGTGCAAATTTCCCGAGTCCCATACAAGAAGACCTGCTCAGGAGCAATAAGCGACTCATGCAATTGTGTCACTGTCTTGCCCAGCACTGGATGAGCCAGGTCGGGCGCTATCTCCAGTAGGGGCACCAGGGCATACGCGCGCCGGTCGATATTCGGGTGCGGCACGCTCAGATAGGACGTCCGAACCTCCTGATCCGCATA
>JAHFBI010000360.1 GCA_023250095.1 Candidatus Melainabacteria bacterium | reverse complement strand
CATCTTCCTTGTCCAAAAACAATTCCAATTACCTGGGCATTATCACGCAGGGTTCGCTGTCTGCGGGGCTCGAGATGCGTCTTGACACGTCGTGTTCAGTGGAAGACCTGCGCGTTGGCCGCTTTGTCGTGATTGAGGGGCGCAACACGCGCTTTTTCAGCTTGCTCACTGATGTCAGCCTCTCGACCACGAATGCGCAGATTCTCAATCATCCTCCTGCCTCCGATCCCTTTCTGGCGGATGTGTTGTCCGGCGTCTGCACATTCGGGCTTGTGAAAGTGCAACCCATGCTGATGTTGGAAAAGACTGGCTTTGAGAACTCTGAGCAGCTTGCACCTGTGAAAACTATTCCCAGTCATTTTTCTCCCGTCTATGAAGCCACCAGGGATGATTTCGCGCTCGTGTTCGGGCAGGAGAATCAAAGCGACAAAAGCGATCCTCATTTCAACATCGGCCGTCCGCTCAATATGGACATCCCGGTCTGCCTCGATCTCAGCCGTTTCATCGAACGCTCGAACGGCATCTTCGGCAAGTCTGGCACGGGCAAGTCTTTTCTGACGCGCATTTTCTTGTGCGGGGTTGTGAAGAAGAATCTGGCCTCGGTGCTCATCTTCGACATGCACAACGAATATGGTTGGCAGGCCATGTCGGAAAGTAAGTCGCAACCGCGCGTCAAGGGGCTTAAGCAGCTGTTTGGTAGCGATGTCGTCGTCTTCAGCCTTGACAGTGAATCCTCGAAGGCCCGGGGAATCCCTGACGCCCGGGAGCTTTATATCGGCTACGATCAAATTGAAATCGAGGACCTCGAGCTTCTCAAAGGCGAGCTGGCCTTGTCGGAGGCTACTCTGGAAAATGCTTATATCGTCCGGGAGAAATTTGGCTCGGGCTGGATTTCCACGCTTCTGGAAATGTCACAGGAGGAAATCGAAGAGTTCACCACAGTGAACAAGGGACACGCGACCGCCATCAAGACATTGCAGAGGCGGCTGAACACGGTCGTGCAGAAGACCCCTTATCTGCGCGCGCGCGCACCCTTCAATTATATTGACGAGCTGCTCACATATATTCAGTCCGGCAAACATATAGTGCTCGAGTTCGGTCGCCAGAACAACCTCCTTTCTTACATGCTGGCTACAAATATCATCACGCGCCGCATACACGCTAATTACGTCAAGCTGTCGGAAGCGCATGTCGCCAACCCGGAGGCGGTGGCCGCTCCGCGCAAACTGATGATTGTCATTGAAGAGGCGCATAAATTCCTGTCACCGCAAGTGGCGAAACAGACAATCTTCGGCATCATCGCCCGCGAGATGCGCAAGTATTTCGTGACGCTGCTCATTGTCGATCAGCGGCCCAGCGGCATAGATCCTGAGATTTTGAGCCAGATCGGCACGAGGGTCACGGCCTTGCTCAACGATGAGAAGGATATCGACGCGGTCTTTACAGGCGTGTCGGGCAGCCAGACTTTACGCACCGTCCTGGCCCAGCTCGATCCCAAGCAGCAGGCGCTGGTTCTCGGTTATGCAGTGCCGATGCCGGTGGTGGTGCGCACCAGAGGCTTTGACCAGTCCTTTTACAAGGACATGGCCGGCGATCTGGCGGCAGACGGCGGTGTGACAGCGGAAGGCAAGAGAGAAAGAGCCCGAAGGGCTCAACTGGAGCTGTTTGGCGGCTGAGATATATGTTTTTGCCGGGGGTTGCCAGCCGTCAAAGTTTTACGTTATTGTGATGATGCACCAGGCACTGAAGAAGTGGTATTTTGCAAGGTCAGGATCCAGATCAAGAGTCGTTGAGCAGTTCTTGCGAAGAGCAGGACGATGCTCAAGATAACTTTGTCGAAGCGCGCGAACCGGCTGAATTGATGTTTTGCATCATTCTTTCGGCCGCTTATGCCGGGCTGGCGCGTTATTGTTGGGAGCCGTTGCAAACAGCAGGACAATTTAAGCTCTTTGTTTGTGTGGAAGGCTTCTTTATCACAATCAGTCTTCTGGCGCTGTTGCTCGGGCTGCGGCCTTACCTCAGTCCGAGCCAACTGCAAATCGGCAAGCACGGCGTCAAATATCGGGGTCCATACTGGCCGCAGCGCAAAACCGTCAACTGGGACCAGATGTTTCGTCTTTATCTCAGCCCGCAGTTGATCATCGTTCTCTACCATCCAGCTCACAAGAAGACGGGCGTACGCCCGCTCATTATCCAGTCCGCCTATCTGGCTGACCGGGACAAGATCATAGACAGCTTCGTCAAATACGCTCTGGTTCAACCAATCTTTCTTGCCAACCCCGACTGGATTACCAAGGGATTTCTGCTCCTCATATACGGATTGATCATTGCCTGGATCCTGGCGATGCTCCTTGGCTGAGTCGAGCCGTAGCACTGTCGCCTCTTTCTCGGGGCGATATTCATGCCACCATGGGCGGAGCAGCTCTCATCTGGCGGCAGCCGCTTTCAAGTCGGCGTTGAGCCCGCGCAGGTAATTGATTAGACTGTCCATCTCCTTATCCGAGACGACATTTTGGGGCTGAGCAGGCATGATGCCTTTGCCGGAGCGCAAGAATGTCCTGAGGCTCAAGTCAGAGGGAAAGTGGTCGTCGAGCTTGTCGAGCCTGGGTGCCAGCGGGCCTTTCTTGCCGCCGGGGTGGCAGGTGTTGCAGCTGCGGATAAAAATCTGCTCTCCGGTCAAGTTCTCGGAGCGAGAGGCTTCCGCCAGGAGTCTCTCGCGCTTGACTTCATCGATGCGCTTGATTTCTTCTTTCATGGAGCAAGCAGCAAGCGACAGGACGCAGAGAAAGAATGAACAAAGAAAGCCGATATAGCGAGCAGACATATTTCCGAAGCGGATGCAGGCGTGCAAGACGTGCTTGACAAGCGAATCTGTTAGACAGTGTAGCACCGCTTTTGTGTTAACCGGCAGCCGGAAAAGTGGAAGACGAATACGCGGCGCTTGAGGCGGCAGGCGGCATATCAAAGTCGAAGGCGGCCGGACACCTCAACGTAAATTAGCTCGTGGTTAACATTGGGTTTACGTTGCCAGTGTAAAGTAAAATCAGACGTTCCAAAGCTATGCAGGGCGTGTTTACCACGAAGAGTCGCTCATACAGCAAACGGCGCTAAAGCTTTCCAGATACCCCTTGATATTCCGGAGACCGGCATGAAAACAGAGGCAACCAGGCTAGATCCACCAGCGCGACCAGGTGATTCGGAGTCGGAAGAGCGAATCATCATTCACGGCGGCAAACCCTTGCATGGATCCGTGCGCATCGGCGGAGCCAAGAATGCTGTCTTGAAGATGATGGCTGCGGCCCTCCTGTCCAGAGACGTCTCTGTTCTGTCCAACGTGCCCAACCTTACCGATGTGAATATGATGGCGGAAATTATTCGCCACCTCGGGGCGAAAGTGACAGTGGGCAATGGAGAGGTGATTATCGACGCCAGAGACGTGCAGGATGTGGAAGCGCCTTACGAGCTGGTCAGCCAGTTGCGCGCATCCTTTGTCGTGCTCGGTCCCTTGCTGGCCCGTTTCGGGCAGGCGAAAGTGTCCCTGCCGGGCGGTTGTGCCATCGGCGAGAGACGGCTGGATCTCCATGAGCGCGGTCTCAAACTCATGGGTGCCGAAGTAAAGACGGAGCACGGCTATTGCTTTGCCAGCGCCAGCCAGCTCACCGGCACTAGAATCTATCTGGACCGTCCATCTAACGGTGCCACCGAAAACATCATGATGGCGGCAGTTTTTGCCTCCGGGCAGACGATTATCGAAAACGCCGCACAGGACCCAGAGATAGTCAATCTGGCTGATTTTATAAATGCCATGGGCGGGAAGATTCATGGCGCCGGCACATACCAGATCACTATCGACGGGGTCAAACAGGCCGACATGCACGGCGCTGTTTTCGACACCATTCCCGACCGGCTTGAAGCCGGCACTTTCATGCTCTCCTGTCTTGCCACCACAGGTGAAGTCACTGTCGAGGGCGCCAATCCGCACCATTTGTATTCGCTCATCAGCAAGATGACGGAGATGGGCGCTGAAGTGTCCATCTATGCTCCTGATACGATCAAAGTGGCTATGAGGGACAGGCCGCGCGGCGCTGAAGTGACAACTCTGCCTTACCCGGCGTTTCCCACCGATCTGCAGTCTCCGATCATGGCTGTGATGGCCGCCGCCGATGGCACGTCCATCATCACCGAAACTATTTACGAGAACCGCTTCATGCAGGCTGGCGAATTGCGCCGTATGGGCGCGGATGTTTCGTTGAAAGGCAATGTCGCTGTTGTTAAGGGTGTGCCACGCTTGATGGGGGCGGAGGTCAAGTCGAGCGATTTGCGCGCTTCGGCGGCTCTGGTTATTGCCGGGCTCGGGGCCGAGGGCATAACGGAGGTCAGCAAGTTGCAACACCTCGACCGTGGATACGAGCATCTGGAAGAAAAATTTCGGAGTCTCGGCGCCAATATCTGGAGGCGTTGAAAGTCCGCTTTGCAAGCCGGTCCGTCATCAGTCTGTTCCCAGTCCATTTGTGTTGTTGAAGTCGCCTTGATTGACGCATCAAGGAGGTTGTTATGCTCGTCATGAAATTTGGTGGCACTTCGCTTGGTTCGGCGCGGCGCATGAAGGAAGTGCTGGACATAGTGGAGAGTCGCTGTAAGGGGACTCCCCGCCCGATTCTGGTTCTCTCGGCCATGTCC
>JAHFBI010000068.1 GCA_023250095.1 Candidatus Melainabacteria bacterium | reverse complement strand
AAAGTTTTGACGAGCCCGGCATCGAGTGCTAGCCCGCCGGTGAGAACCAGCGGGAAGGATCCGCCAGCGGCGCTGAAAAGCTTGACCAGACGATTGACAAGCGACAGGTGGATGCCTTTGAGTATGTCTTCGGTCGGGATACCGCGTGAAACCATATTAATGACGTCAGTTTCGGCAAGGACTGCGCAAATGCCGCTGACTGTCTCCGGCGACTTCGATTTCAAGGAGAGAGCGCCAATTTCATCGGTAGTCACTCCCAGATAGCGCGAAATGTTTTCAAGAAACTGACCGGAGCCTGACGCGCACTGACCGGTCATACGATATTTGAGAACTTTTGCTTGTTCGTCTATGACCATGGCGCGCGCATGCAGGGCGCCGACATCAACTACCGAACGCGCTTCCGGGAAAAGAAAGTTAGCCCCGCGGCTGTGAGTGGTCATGCCGAAAAAATAGCCTGTCTTGAATGGCAGAGTATCAATTTCGCCGGTGGTGCCTATATATGCTACTGCCGAGCGCGGCAACCCGGCTTCCTTGAGGAGGCGATCCAGGCATGCTTGCGCTACGGCATGCGGGTCGCGCTTGCGCAGCCTTTCCAGAAGGGTGCCGATAATTCTCGATTCCTGTCCGTGGCGCGCATCAGGCGCCTGGCGCCAGGAAATCTTTTCTTCGATGAGCGGGTGCTCCATGAGCACCACTTTTACGGCACTCGAGCCGACGTCAATTCCCACTGTGCTAAGCAACGTTTGTATCCTCCAGGTCAATGGCCCGATGGGCATAAAGTGCCGCACCGAGCGCACCGGTATAGATAGAATCCGTGTGTATGTTCAGTTTGCGCTGTCCATAATTTTCTTGCACCAGCTCACTGAGAGCCGCTACCACGGCACCATTTTTTGCCACGCCGCCGGTGAAAGTGAATTCGTTTTCCACGCCGCCTGAGCGTGCCAGAAGCGACATGGCGCGCAGCACGATGGCATGGTGCAACCCTGCCAGGATGTTCTCCTGCTTTTCTCCCAGGCTGAGCAGGTCGCGCAGCTCCGCTCCTGCAAAGACGGTACAGGTGCTGCAGATCTGGCAGGCTCGCTCGGCGCGCAGCGACAGCGGACCGAGTTCGTGCAGACCCACGTTGAGCTCATCGGCGATATAGCCGAGATAACGCCCGCAGCCGGCCGCGCAGCGATCGTTCATCTGGAAGTTCGTGACCACCCCCTGGTCGTCGATCTGGATGGCTTTCGTATCCTGACCGCCAATATCGAGAACCGTCCGTGTTCCAGGGAACATAAAGTGGGCGCCGAGCCCGTGACAGAGAATTTCCGAGCGGATCTGGCGCTTCTCGAAAGGAAGGCGCTGGCGCCCGTAGCCTGTTCCCACCATCTCGGCGATGTCGAGATCATGCCCGGTCGCCTCATCGATGGCTCTGTGGAAAGCGTCTTTCACTTCGGCTTTGTGATTCTGAGAAGCCACTGCGGCGGCTGCCTTGCGGGCAATTTCGCCGAAATCTACTTCCAGGATCTGGTTTTCCACCTGGAGGATGGCTTTGTCGTAAACTCCGACAAGAGCATCAAAGGGTGGACCGCCGGAGGCGGCGACTTCATTGGCCGCGGCATAATAAGCGCTTCCGGCCATGTCGCGGAAAAAGCGGGACTGGTCCAGGCGCACACCTTCAAAAATTGTCAGAGCTTCTGACTTCAAGCGGCGAAATATTTCAGCTGTTGCTTCTTTGACAGGCTCAGGAGCAATTCTCATGCAGGTTTGCTCGAGCAGGTCCAGTTGCCGCAATTGCTGCTCTACGCGGAAATGCGCTCCGAGTTCTAAGAGAAGCTCTTCAGTCAGAGAATCTTTGAGGAGAGATTGACCGAGAGCCCGGCGGACGAGATAGAAGCGGGCGCTGTTCAGAGCTTCGCTTTTGGCGATTTCGGTGGCGACGAAATAATTGCAACGCGTATTTGTCAGTCCGCGCCCGATAATTTCTTCATTCTCGTCGATGAGCACCGCTTTTGTTGTCGTCGAGCCCAGGTCGATGCCGAGATAGTATTTCATCGCGCCTCCTTCACTTGCACGCTGTGACCTTGTCCGGCTCCCGCTCGCCTTTGCGCGAGCATTTGAAAATATGACTCCAGGCGGTTTTTGATATTGGCTTGCGAATAATAACGAGGGTCGACCAAGTCCGATTCGATAAAGCCTCCAGGCACGCCGGTGCGCTGCTCGAGTTCGCGCATCATCAAAAGTTGCCCGGCAGAAAATGAATTGCAGCTCTTGATGGAATTGATGATGAAGCCGTCGGCTTGATATTCGCGTATGTAATGCTCGAGAAGATCTATGCGCGAGGGTATATTGAGATTGGTGTAGCAGCCCATGCAATATTCAGCTAACGATTCAAGCGGGTGCTCAGGATCGTGGCGGAAGCCCCGGTCATACAGTCCGCCAACTTTGGTATAGCTCGACGCTACTACAACAGCACCTTCGTCATAGAAAATCTTCCAGAAGTCACGGAAACTAGTCCAGTTGGGCGGTCCTTCCACGATCAGGCGATAGCGCTCGCGCTCGAGCGTGCCTTCCGGAGTCATCGGACCGAGATTCCTGTCGATGCGGTCCTAGATCTCGCGTCTGAGAGCCCGGTAATACTCGGCAGCGTCTTCTGTGCCGCGAAAAGCGGAGAACATCGGGCCGATGTAATAGACACCGACGAAATAAGCGTCAATAGGCGAGGGCTTGCGCTTTGCTGACTGCAAAGCCCAGACAAGATCGTCTTCGGCCTGCCGGCTCAGCTCCATGCGTCGCCTGAGTTCTCCCATGTCAATCTTGTTGCCTGTGACTTTTTCCAGGGCTGGAATTACCTGCTCTGAAATCTGATCGACCACATACTGGCGCATGGAGTCAGTGATCGCGCCGTCAGCCTGATATGGCACATGGAGCATAACGCACGGGCAATTGTAATATTGCTTCAGGTTCTCGAACCATTTCATGAAGACGAAGCAGCCTGTATAGCTCAACAGAAGCAGATCGGGCTCGGGAAGCTTGACGCCGGTCGGGCCGACATTGCCTTTGAGCATCATGCCGACGTCGCATTTTACGTAAGTGCAGACGTCTTCAGAGTGCCCGATGCGTTCGGCTTCCTGGATATAGTCTGCTGAGAGATTGCGCATGCCGGACTGCAGGGCGTTGATTTCTGGATAGACAGGCAGAGCTCCTGCAGCCAGGATGAGTTCGGTAAGGTTGCCGGGAACGAAAGTATAGACAACCTTTTTGCCTTCTTCTTTGGCGCGCCAAAGCTTTTCGGCGTGCTCGGCGAGCATGCGTTTCTGAATTTCCATGCTCTCGTCTTTTTGCACAAGCGGAGTCGTGCTGGTCTTGGCGCTTCCTGCTCTTTTTTCGTCAGCCATCTGTCTATCCCTCTCCCCAAAGTTTGATTGCCTCGGCAAAAGTGCCAGTCTGCTCCCGGATTGGACCGAATTGTCCAAGGTTCTCGGCATATTGCAGGGTCGAATAAGGAATGCCTGCATCCTCAAGGGCCCTCTGGAAATGAGGGCGATCGAGCAGTGAAGGATCGCAGAAGCTGGGGCTCATGAGAAGCACTCCGTCAGCGCGCCTGTCTCTGGCTGTTTCGACCAGTTGCTTGGATTTTGGCACGTCGCCTTCGTATTTGACGGAAGAATAAGTGCTGTGGCGCAAATAAACGTCGACAAGAGCCTGGAGAGGATCGCCGTCTTCGGCGGCATCTGCTTCCAGGAAGCGTGCGCCGAGCGTGAAGTCGTCATCGACCAGGTAGCAGCCGGAGCGCTCGATTGTGCGAATGAGATTGAGGGGCGGTTGCTCGCAAAAGCCGCCCACGATCATTATGCGCGCATTGTCTTGCTCCGCGCGGTCGAGTTCGCTCACCACATCCATATACTTCAGGAGGATTTCGCTATGGCCGTCGGCATCCATTTGGTCGCCCGCGCGCATGAGCAGATAGAATTCCCAGGCCGGAACCCAGTGCGGTTTATCCACGCGCAAATTACAGAGGGCGCGCACAGCCCGGCGGTTGCGGTTGTAGCTTCTCAACGCCTCGGCAAAGCGATCCTGGTCGAATTTCGTCCGGGACATCTGGCAGAGGCGCTCGGCGAGCTCTTCGAGCTGCCGGCGGTAGAATTTGCCGCCGACGGCGCTGTCGAAGTTCTGCGGCAGATCAAGGAAATAAGTGAGCTTGTCTTTGAACAAAACCTGCCAGACGCCTGAAACATTGCGTATCACATCGCAGATAGCCGGGCAGACCAGCCCGTCGAGGGCCGATTTCCAGGAGGTCAAGCCCAGCTCGACCACGCTGCGAGGCAGGTGGCAAATGTAAGACTGGTAGAACGAATCACCGCAGATGACATTTACTTGGTCGCCGCCGCCGAAAACAGCCACAGGTCTGACTCCTGCTCCGACGAATATCTCGCGTGGGGCGTAGACTGGCAGGAAGCCGACGGCAGTGCGGGAAGGATCCTCCTTCTTCCACTGAGCTAATGCCTCGAGGCGCACGTCGTAATAAATGCGCTGGCATTGCTCGATAATCTCGGCATGAGCCTTTTGAGCGGCTGCCGACGCGCCTTGCGTGGCCGTGCTGTTACTCATTTCTTCTCCCCCTTGCCGGCTATTCCGAAAAGAACCATTTCAGCAATTTCACTGGCGATGACGTCGACATCCGTCCGGCGCTCGGTGTCGAACCACATGTGAATCCAGTTGATAATGCCGAAAAGATACATGGTGATGCGCTTGCTGTCCGGGCGCCTTTGTAGTCCGCGCCCGTTTGCGTCCAAAACATCTTTGACGATGCCATGTGCGATGCGGAAATAATCGCGGCGAATCACTTGTACTTCGTCGTGATATTTGCCTGTGAGCTTCTGGTATTCAAAGGCGCAAACGCGCAACTCATCCATATGAGCAGTAAAGAATTCCAGATGATTGGCAATCAGGAGCTTGAAGCGCTCGATAGGCGGCATGCTTGCCTCGAGACGGCAGGCAAGCGAATTGCGCAGAGCCGTGAAAGTGTGCTTCTGGACCTGATAAAGGAGATCTTCTTTGCTGGAGAAATAGTGGTAGAGCCCGGCCTGGCTGAGATTGGCTTCCTGGGCAATGGCGCGAATGGAGGCCCGCTCGAAGCCGTCGCGAGCAATTAGATGGGCTGCCACGGAAAGCACTTCATCGTAGCGCTCATTAGTGTTTGGCAGAATCTTAAGATGCGATAGCATCTTTTCCTCCCGACCGAGCGCTCGCTCGGTAAACTGAAACAAGTGTATTAAAGCAAAGGGGATTATTTCTACTGGTTACCAAAAGGTGGCCATTTGAATCTTTTTTCTTTTGATGCTAAATCTTACCGAGCGCTCGCTCGGTTTTGCTCGGAGGACGTCTGGGTGGATCCTTTTTATAGAACGCTTAATGCCCTCATTGCGGCTAACCGGCCTGCTGTGGTAGCCACGGTCATTGAGGCTGTGGGCTCGACGCCTCGGGCTGTCGGGGCAAAGATGATAATCGCCCGGGCTGAACAGGGCGCAGTCGAAGTCTTCTTTTCCATCGGCGGAGGCCCGCTGGAAGCCACAGTAATCGAGCAGGGCAAAGAGCTCCTGGCCGGCGGGGCTCCGTGTATCAAAGAATACCGGCTCAATCAAAAAGATCCGCTTGGTCTTTATATGAGCTGTGGCGGCAGTTTGAAGGTATTTTTCGAGCCCGTTGCTCCACCGGACGAGTTGTATTTGTTCGGCTCAGGTACCGTCGCCCTGTCGATTGCCCAAAAGGCGCAAGGGCTGGGCTTTGCCATTACTGTTTTTGACGACCGTCCTGAGCGTTTTGCCCTCTTTGGAGCATCTGCATCTGCCGTCCAAGTCGACTGGTCCGAGCCGGACTGCCTGCCTGATGTGCAGGGACGTTACGCTGTGATTCTCACGCGCTGTCATCGCACGGACAAGACAGTGCTCTCCCGCCTCATTGGCTCAGGCGCTAAATACCTGGGTTTGATTGGCAGTCGGGCCAAAATTATGAAGATGCGTGAAGAGCTGGAACGGGAACTGAACTTTTCCTCATCGATCTGGGATGAGCTTCATGCGCCGGTTGGGCTGCCTATCGGCGCCGATTCGCCCGATGAGATTGCTATCTCCATCTGGGCGGAGATTCTTCAAGCGAGAAACAAGCTGAAACAAGCCGCGCAGTCAGCTGCGGGCTTTCAGGCGACAGAAAGCGAGTTTTCGGAAACGGAGCTGGCTCTTTCGGAATATCAATAGCCATTCAAAAGGAGATACGCAATGAGTATCACGAAGACCTCAAAAGGAGAAGCGCAGGTGGGATATTTCGAGTCGAGGCCCGCGTCCGATTTCTATTTCAAGGAAATTCTTTACGAAAAGAAGGATTTCAAAGCGACAATCACCATCAACCGCCCTTTCAACTACAACGCATACAGCACGACCGCTCTGAGGGAGCTTGCCACGGCTTTTGAAGATGCAGCCTTCGACGACGCTGTCGGGGTGATCATCTATACAGGGGCTGGCGACCGGGCGTTTTGCACCGGCGGCGATGTCAAGGAATACGAGCGGGAGTACACAGCCCGTCCGCGCGACTACTGGAAATATATGGGGCTTTTCAGCCGCTATCTGGAGAGCATAATGAATGCTGGCAAGCCGGTGATCGCGCGCATCAACGGCATGGCCGTCGGTGGCGGCAATGAGTCGCAGCTGGCCTGCGATCTGGCTGTAATGGCAGAGCATGCTTATCTCGGGCAAGTGGGGACGAATGTCGGGTCAGTGGCTTGTGGCGGCGCAACACAGTGGCTGCCTATTACCGTCGGAGATCGCCGCGCCAGGGAAATGCTTCTGCTCAACGAGCGCATCCCTGCCAGCCAGGCTCTGGAGTGGGGGCTTGTAAACCGGGTCGCGCCTTCGATCACCTGCAACGGCGTCTTTATCGAAAAAGCCAGCAAGGAGCAGATTGACAAGGCCATGTCGGGCTCAGACGGGTACGCCATCGATCTCTCCCGGCTCGATCAGGAAGTGGAGGCGATGTGCCAGAAGCTTCTGCTGAAATTTTCCGAGTGCTCGCGCTATACCAAGCAACAGGTGAATTTTTTCAAGGATTTTGCCTGGTATCAGACGATAGGACACGCTCGCGACTGGTTGAGCACTCACTACACCAGTCTCGAGCCTCTGGAAGGGATGCGTGCTTTTGTCGAGAAGCGCAAACCTGATTACATGGGGCTGAGGCAGCGCGCTGCCACCGGCGGCTCCAGTGAATTCATGTGGGGAGCCTACAAGCAGGAGTGCCCTTCTTGCAAAGCAGCCGGTATTCCCGAAGACTTCGAATTTTGCGGCAAGTGCGGCAAGAAGCTCTAAGAGGGAGATTACATACTGAACTTGTGAAACGGAGAATGACGATGAAAGCCACAGTTCTGGTCGAATCAGGAAAGATGCTCGAATTCAAAGAGATGCCCACGCCTTCGCCTGGACCTGGCGAAGTTCTGGTGAAAGTGGCGGCCTGCGGCGTTTGCCATACGGACCTTCACTATATCGAGCACGGTGTGCCGACTTTCAAGGAGTTGCCTCTAATCCTTGGGCACGAGACTTCCGGCACCGTCGCCGAACTGGGCGAGGGCGTGACGGGGTTGCCGGTCGGGACGCGGGTACTGGTACCGGCCGTGGTGACCTGTGGCAAGTGCCGCATGTGCCGCATCGGCAAGGAGAACATCTGCGAAAAGATGGTCATGTTCGGTAATCACGTGCACGGCGCTTATGCTGAGTACATGGTCGCTCCGGCCAAGGATGTGTTCGTCCTTCCGGAGAGCATCCCGCTGGAGGAAGGAGCGATTATCGCTGATGCCATTTCCACGCCCTTTCATGCCGTGCGCAACCGGGGCAACGTGCGCCCTGGCGACATCGTCGTCATCTACGGTTGCGGCGGCGTAGGCATAAATGCCATTCAAGTGGCGGCAGCCTCCGGCGCGCATGTCATCGCCGTCGACATATCTGAGAAGAAGCTGTCTTGGGCCAAAGAATTCGGCGCCATCGAGTGTGTGAATGCCGCCGCCGAGCCGAAGGTGGCCAAGGCGATAAGAAAGATCACGGGCGGAAGCGGAGCCGATGTGGTTTTCGAGGCGATCGGGCGTCCTGAGACCATCGAGTCTGCTTTCGAGTGCGTGGCCACCGGCGGGCGGCTCGTCGTTATTGGCTACACTGATCAGCCAGTGTCGCTGTCGGCTGCCAAGATCATGTTCCGGGAAGTGGAGGTCGTAGGCTCACTGGGCTGCCGTCTTGTCGATTATCCGCGCATCCTGCAAATGTGCGCCGAAGGCAAGCTGAAAGTGAAGCCGCTTGTGACGCACCGTTTCCCCCTCAAAGAGATCGAGCAAGCTTTTGCCGTCATGAAGGCAGGCGAATCTTTGCGCTCTATCGTCATCCCCTAGAAACTGAAATTGGAGAAAATCTCAAGTCATGGCTTATGGAAACAAGGCAGCAGCAAGATCTCAGCGCTTCGACAATGGCTTTGGTGCCAGTTACGAGGGCATCTTCGTGGTTGCCGGAGCTCGCACACCGCTCGGGCGCATAAACGGCGCGCTCGGGCGGGTCAACTGCACTTCGATGGGACGCATCGTCGGTAGTGCCGCACTCGAGCGCGCTCGAATAGACCGCGCTGTCATCGATCAGCTGATTTTTGCCAACGCTCATCCGAGCAGCGTCGATGCCCTTTTCCTGCCGCGACATGTGGCCCTGGGCTGCCAGCTGCGCCCGGAAACCCCGGCCTTGCTCGTCCAGCGCATTTGCGGCTCGGGCGTGCAAGTGCTGGCAACAGCTGCCGACGAGATTGCCGCCGGCCGGGCCAGAGCCGTTCTGGCAGGAGGCGCCGACAGCACGACGCTTACGCCAACGGTCTCTTTCGGCGGGCGCATGGGCTATGACTTTGGGCAGTCGCCGGGGTTCAAGGATCTTTATCTTGAAGCTCTGACCGATTCTTACATCGGCAGCCCGCTTGGCATAACAGCCGAGAATCTGGCTGTCCAGTACAAGCTCACCCGGGAGCAAGTCGATCAATTTGCTTATGAAAGCCACACATCAGCGCGTCGTGCCGTGGATGCGGGAATATTTGCCGATGAGATTGTGTCTGTGGTTGCCGACAAACAAGTGCGCCTGAACATCAAGGAGAAAGAATTCAGTCAGGACGAGACTCCGCGGGCAACGACGTCGCTTGAGGCATTGTCCAAGCTGCGCCCGGCATTCAAGGAGGATGGCGTGCAAACAGCCGGCAATTCCTGCGCTCTGGCTGATGGCGCTGCCGCCCTGGTCATAGCCGGAGGCGAAGAAATATCGCGGCAGAATCTGCCAGTGTTAGGGCGGATTGTCTCGGTTGGCGTTTGTGGCGTCGAGGCGAGCGTAATGGGAATAGGACCTGTGCCTGCCTCTGAGATAGCCTTGTCCATGGCTGGTTTGAAGGTGGAGGATATAGGCCGCTGGGAAATCAATGAAGCTTTTGGAGCGCAGGTGCTTGCCTGCCAAAAGGCCCTTGGTATCGAGAGAGAGAAGTTGAATGTCAACGGCGGCGCTATCGCCTTCGGGCACCCATTGGCTGCCACCGGAAGCCGCCTGGCTATCACTGTTCTGCATGAGCTAGCTCGGTCCAGACAACGATACGGAATTGCTTCGGCATGCATTGGAGGTGGACAGGGAATTGCCATGGTACTGGAGGCTGTGTCATGAAAAACTTTAGTGAAGTTCTCTTTGCCCAGGGAGTGGCCGTCATTGGCGCTGGCAACATGGGCGCTGGCATCGCGCAGAAGATAGCTCAAGAAGGAATCCCCGTTTTTCTTTGCGATCGAAGCCAGGAGCTGGCGGATCTGGGTAAGGAAAAAATTGCCGCTCTGCTTAGAGAAGCCGTGGACAGGAAGATCTTCGATTCTTCGGCGGTGGAAAAGATTCTTGCCAGGATCAAGGTCACGCAAGATTTTCAGGACGTCAAGGATGTGGCTCTGGTTATCGAAGCTGTGTTCGAGGATCAGACAATCAAAGCTAAGCTTTTTGCCGACCTGGACAAGATTTGCCAGCCAGCGACGATTTTTGCCACCAACACTTCTTCGTTGTCTGTGGAAGAGCTTGGAAGGCTCTCCGGACGCCCGGATCGTTTCGGAGGATTGCACTTCTTCTATCACCCGGCCAAGAACAAACTCCTGGAAGTCATTGCCGCAGGCGACACTTCGGCAATGACGGAGAAGTCTCTCTGGGATTTTGCCCGCATCGTCAAGAAGATAGCCATCAAGACAGCAGACCGGTCCGGATTTGCCGTCAATCGCTTCTTCGTTCCTTGGCTCAATGAAGCCGTGCGTCTTCTGGATGAGGGAGTGGCCGGTGTGGCGACGATCGAGGCTGTGGCTCGTGAGACTTTCAAAATTGGCATGGGACCTTTCGAGCTCATGAATGTCACTGGCATTCCAGTTGCGCTTCATGCGGCTACATCGCTCGGCAAGGCGTTCGGGCGTTTTTATGAGCCTTCTCACCGCCTGGCTGAGCAAGTCAGGAGCGGTTTGCTGTGGAGTCTTAAGGGCGATGTGGAAGAGGGAAAGAAAACAGCCGCCGTGCGGGAGCGGCTTCTTGGATGCGTCTTTCAGGTGGCTGCCTCCCTTGTCGATGAAGGGGTGTCCACGCGCGAAGACACTGATCGTGGCGCCACTGTCGGGCTGCGCTGGGGCGAAGGTCCCTTCCAGATGATGAACGGGGTAGGCACGGCCGGCGCTCTTGCGCTTGTGGAGAAGTTCTGCGCTAGATACGACGATCTCAGCGTGCCCAGCAGCTTGAAAGCGCTTGCATCCACAGACAGCGGCTGGACACTTTCTTATCTGGACATGACGGTGGATGATGGTGTCGCCCGTATTGCATTCAACCGTCCTGAAGCCATGAACGCTCTCAATCCGCGCGTGGCTGCTGAGCTCAAACGGAGATTTGAAGAAGCCGAGCGCGATCCGCAGGTGAAAACGATTGTTTTCGAAGGCATAGGCAAAGCTTTCGTCGCCGGCGCCGATATCCGCTTTTTCGTCGAGGCGCTTGACGCCAAGGATTTTTCGCGAATCCTCCAGTTTACAAAGGAAGGTCAGGACCTTTTCAAGAACATCGCCTGCTCGAGCAAGCTCACTGTCGCTTTCGTCAACGGTATCGCCTATGGTGGCGGCGCCGAGCTGGCGCTGGCCTGCCAGAAACTGGTGATCGGACCTGCCGCACAGTTCGCCTTCCCGGAGACCGGCATCGGCATTTATCCGGGTTTGGGCGGGACCCAGCGTTTACCGCGCAAGATCTCGAAGGAGCTTGCCAGGCATCTCATTTTCACCGGGCAATCCGTTGGCGCAGCCGATGCGATTGCCATAGGGCTTGCCGATGCTTCCCTCTGCCAACAGGAGTGCCAGGCGCTGGATGACAAGGCACGGGCGCAAGCTTGCGCAGAGGCAGCACGCAACAGCAAGTCCGAGGCAGCAGGAACATTGCCCGTATGGGCCCGGGCGGCCAGGCTCCTTTTTTCCGACGAAAATGTCGAGTCTACACTGTCAGGACAGGCGCCGGCTCTTTCTGATTCAGCCCTGCAAGGATCTGCCGACAGGACCTTGAAGATTCTCTATCATAAGGCGCCGGTGGCTTTGCGCATAGCCGCGAGGCTCATCAATGACAGCAGCCGACCGTCGCTTGATGAGGGGCTGGACATGGAGCTGTCGTTCTTGCAGGAGATCTTCGCCACCGAAGACGCATATGAAGGACTCTCATCCATGGGTAAGCGTCGTCCTGTCTATAAAGGGAGATGAAAGTGCCAGGAGTCCATCGTATCAGCCTGGAGGTGAATGGTGTCGCTCATGAGCTTCAGGTGGGGTCAACGGAGACCCTTGCTGAGCTCTTGCGGCAACGCTTGTCCCTGACAGGCACCAAGATTGGCTGTGATGGCGGGACTTGCGGCGCTTGCGCCGTGCTGGTAGACGGCGTGTTGCGCAATTCTTGCCTGACCCTGGCTGCGCTCGTTGATGGAGCGAAGATAACGACAATCGAAGGGCTAGCCGATGGCGAAAAGCTTCACCCGCTGCAGCAGTCATTTGTAGAGAACGGCGCCATCCAGTGCGGGTTTTGCACACCAGGCATGGTGCTCTCTGCGGTGGCATTGCTCGCAGAAAGTCCTGCTGCCAGCGAAAGCGAGATAAGGGAGGCGATATCAGGCAACATCTGTCGTTGCACGGGCTATGTAAAGATCATCAAAGCGATCAAGCAAGTAGCGCAAGCGCAGGAGAAACCATGAGTGATTTCGGAGTTGTCGGCAAGAGCATTCCGCAGTTGGGGAGCCTGGAGAAGGTTACGGGAAAGGCTCTGTATACCGACGATCTGCCCTTTGAGAATCTCCACTATGCCTTGATCCTGCGCAGCCCGCAGGCGCATGCCAGAATCGTCTCCATCGACTGTGCGCGGGCCGTGGCATTGCCCGGAGTGACTGCCGTGATAACCGGTGCTGATTATCAGACGACGTTCGGCGTTTTGCCCATAAGTTACGATGAGACCGCGCTGGCCGTTGACAGAGTGCGCCATGTCGGCGAAGGAGTCGCCGCCGTGGCCGCCGAGACACTGGATATCGCCAGGCAGGCTCTCGATCTTATCGATGTGGTGTATGAGCAGCTACCCGAACATTTCGATCCGGAGGCGGGAAAATCCAGAGTCGCCTGCCAGATTCATGCGCACAGCAAAGATGGTAGCAACATCCACAAAGAAGTAAATCTTTGCTTTGGCGATATGGAGTCGGCACAGCAAGCCACCGTCTACGAAGCCGGCGGGGAGTTTGAATTTCCTGCCGTCACTCACGGCTTTCTTGAGCCGCACTCGACTGTGGCGCAGTGGTCCCAGGCAGGCGACGAACTCACCGTCTGGTCGGCGACCCAGGTGCCATTCTACTTGCGGCGGCAGCTCGCCCGCATCTTCGAGATGGAGCAAGAGAAGGTCCGCGTGATCAAGCCTTATGTGGGCGGCGGTTTCGGTGGCAAGAGCGATCCTTTCCCGCACGAGGTAGTTGTAGCAGCTCTTTCTCGCAAATCCGGCAAGCCCGTGAAGATCACGTTCACGCGCGAGGAAGTCTTTATTTCGCACCACGCCCGGCACCCTTCAGTGATCAAGATGCGTCTGGGCGCCGACAAGGAAGGTAAGTTCACTTTTCTCGATCTTGACGCCACTATTAATGGTGGCGCATTCGGCTCCTTCGGAGTCGTCACCACTTATTACAATGGCGTGCTAACCCAGGGTCCATATCGCATCGACAATTTTCGCTATAGAGGTCAGCGCATATACACGAATTTTCCGCCCAGCGGCGCCATGCGCGGGCATGGTGCCGTCAACACACGCTTTGTCAAAGAATGTTTGATTGACGAAATTGCTGAGAAAATGGGTATTGATCCTTGCGACTTCAGGCTACAGAACCTCCTGAGTGAAAATACCCTGACTGCTACGCAGTTTCGCATCACATCCAACGGCATGAAGGAGGCAATCGAGCGTGTGCGCAAGGCGTCAGGCTGGGATCAGCGCATCGGCAGACTTCCCGCCGGGCACGGGTTGGGTGTTGCCTGCAGCTTCTTTATTTCTGGCAGTGCGCTTACTATCAATCGCGATGATCCGCAATCGATCGTGCGGACTGTGAAAGAAGAAGATGGGTGCTTCACGGTTTATTCCGGTGCTTCGGACATCGGACAGGGCAGCGACACCGTACTGGCTCAGGTAACAGCCGAGGTTCTGGGAGTGCCTCTGGAGAAGGTTCGCATTATTTCCGCTGACACCGGTCGTTGCCCGATAGACATCGGCAGCTACTCGAGCCGTGTCACTTTCATGGCCGGTGAGGCGGCTCGTCTGGCAGCTGTCAATTTGAAAGAATCGCTGTCCCGGGGTGATGGAAATGTCGGCGTCGGCGAATACATCAGTCCGAAACTGGGCGGCACCTACAAGGGTGCCGGAGCCGGGTTGAGCCCAAGTTATAGCTTCGGAGCCTCGGTCGTGGAGGTAAAGGTCGATCAAGAAACGGGTTTCATAAAGATAGTAAAGATCTGGCTGGCGCACGACTGCGGTAAAGCTTTGAATCCGCAGGCCGTAGAGGGGCAGCTGGAGGGTTCGGTCCATATGGGACTTGGCCAATTCATTAGCGAGGCTTTGCACTTCCAGGGCGGCACGATTGCCAATGCCAATTTTCTTGATTATAAAATGGTGCTATCTACCGATGTTCCCGAAATCGAGGCGATAATTGTCGAGAGCAACGATCCAGAAGGACCGTTCGGTGCTAAGGAATGTGGGGAGGGCGCACTGCATCCTGTGATTCCGGCTGCAGCCAACGCCGTCTATAATGCCGTCGGGGTGCGTTTGCGCAAGCTGCCGGCGGCGCCGGATTTTGTTCTTTCCGAACTCAAGAGGGTGAAACGCTCATGACTTTCCCTCTTTTCGAACTACATATTCCCGCTACCATTGGTGAAGCCATTGCTCTTTCCAGACGCTTCAATGGCGAATGCGCATATCTTGCCGGCGGTACCGATTTGCTCTGCAATTCCAGGGAGGATCTCAACTGCAAAAGACACTTGATTGCTCTTTCCAAGATAGCGGCCCTCGGGGACCTGACAGAATCGTCCATTGGTGCCGGCGTGACCATTGCAAAGCTCGTGCGCAGTGGCTCGCTTCTACCTCCGGTGATCGGTGAGGCGGCCAGGCTTATTGCCGGTCCGGCTCTGCGCGAAGCGGCTACGGTTGGCGGTAATCTTCTGCTGAGCGGTCGTTGCGTTTATTTCAACCGGACGCAACTCTATCGCTGTGCACAGGGTGCCTGTATGAAGGCGGAGGGGGAGCAGTGCCTTGCGGTTCCGCAGCCCGAGCGCTGTTACGCTCCTTTCTCTGGCGATCTCGCGCCAGTGCTGCTTGCCCTCGGCGCCGGATTCGTGCTGTCCGGGCCATCTGGCGAGCGAGTGGTGCCGGCTGCCAGCTTTTACTTGAGAGATGGCATAAGAGCAAATGTGCTCGGAGATTTTGAGTTGCTCGCACGAGTCACACTTCCGCCTGATGTTCGGGACTATAAGGCGAGCTATCTGAAGCTGCGCCCACGCTCGTCCATAGATTTCCCAGAGGCCGGCGTGGCTGTTGCTGTCAAACGCAGCGGCAAAGGGAAAGTTGTGCATCTGCGTGTAGCCATAGGAGCTCTTGGACCGGCGCCAAGCGTGATTGCGCTTGACACAGGAGAAATTGCCAGCAATTCGTGGCAACAGCTGTCGGAGAAAGTATGGAAGGAGCTGTCTCCGTCTGTGCTGGCAGTGCGCAATACGAGCTTTACCCCTACCTACAGGCGTGAGATGGCCAGGCTGTTTGTTGACAGGCTCCTGAAGGAATTGCTTGGGTGAAGCTGCCAACAGTCGCCACCGTTATCCTGTCTGCGGGCAACTCGGGACGGCTCGGCTTCCACAAAGCATTGCTGCGTTTCGGTGAGACGAGTGCATTGTCCAGGGTAATTGCATCGGCTCTTAGTTCCAAGACCAGCTTGACAGTCGTGGTCCTTGGTGCCGAGGTCGAATCATTGCGGCAAGAAATTGGCGATGCGCCAGTGACAATATTGGAGAATCGGCAATTCATTGCAGGACGTACCGGTTCGCTCAAATGTGCCATACGCTCATTGGATCTCGATTCTGTTTTCAGCGCCATCATGATTTTTCCGGTTGATTGCCCTTTCGTTGCTGGTACCATTCTCGATCAGCTTATTGAATGTTTTCAGGGTCAGAGCCTACTTCCAACTGAGAGCCTCTGGATTGCGCCCGAGTATGCAGGAAAACGCGGGCATCCGGTGCTTCTTGCCGGTCCCGTTCTCTTTGATATTCTGGCTCTGGACGACGACTTTCCTCTGCGCGACTTTCTAGGCAGGCGGGTCAGGGAAGGTGCGTTGCGCCATCTTACCGTGCCTGTCGACACCGAACATATACTGGATAATATCAACACTGTCGATGACCTGGTGTACGTGCGGCAGAGAGAGGGACTTAGATGAAACGCATTGCAATTGTAACTGGGGCCGGTCGTGGAATCGGTTTTGCTATCGCTGAGCGGCTAGCGACAAGCGGTTCCATTGTGGCTATCTTCGAATTTGATGAGAATCAGGGAAAACAGTCCGTGGATGCCCTCAGGCAAAAGGGACTTGAAGCTTGCTTTTATCACTGCAATGTTGCTGATGTGGACAGCGTTGCCCGAGCTACTGAGGCAGCGGCAGGAGATCTGGGCAATCCGGCAATTCTCGTTAACAATGCCGGTGTCATCAGGGATAACTGGTTGGAGAGGATATCCGAAGCCGATTGGGATGCCGTTCTTGATACCAATCTCAAGGGGGCTTTTCTCATGTGCAAGGCGATTGTGCCAAGAATGCGGCAGTCCGGTGGCGGCAAGATTGTTAATATTGCATCCAGGGCCTGGCTGGGCAGCACAGGACAGGTTAACTATTCTGCTTCCAAAGGCGGACTAGTCAGCTTAACTCGCAGCCTTGCACTTGAGCTGGCGCGCTTTTCCATTAATGTCAATGCTGTAGCTCCCGGCCTAATCGATACGCCCATGGTGCGTTCGTTGTCCGAACCCGTGCGCGAACGGCTGATTCAGGCTCAACCAACCAAGAAGATGGGGCGCCCTGAGGATATAGCTGCTGCTGTAGATTTTCTGAGTTCTTCCGATGCCGAGTTTATCACCGGACAGGTACTCCACGTTTGCGGTGGCAAGAGTGTTGGACTTTCTTCAGTCTGACGGCTCAGATAATCTTCTTGCAGCTCTTGGCTCGTTTGAGCCTGCAAGGTGGATGTGGAGCTGTCTGGAGACTGTGGTGAATGGCTGGCTTCAGTGACTTCGCCTGAGACTGGATCAGAAGCGATGCGTGATGAATGCTGTACGTCAGATTCGGTATCTTCCTTCTCGCGGGTGCCCATGAGTGCGTCACTGGACACAAGGGTCTCTTGATGAACTGTCACGAGGTTTTTGTGATTAATGTGTCATGCTTCTTTCGGACATCTTATGAATCATCAGCGAAGGACGGGGCGATTGGCAAAACAAGTGTTTCGGTTTCTCAATGTGTCAAGTTGTCTTCTTGTGTCTTGTCTTTCGGAAGATACTTTATACAGCTGATTTTGTACCACGATCTTCTTGAATGCCCTATATGATCTCTTGAGGAATTCTTTCCTCGCTATGGCACTAGTGAATGATGTGTATGGAGTGTGATGGGTTCGGTTCAGCCTCTCCTGCACTACCTCCTTGCGAGTCTGTTAAGGGAAGCGGTCGTTGCCTGGAGGACTTCAATTGGTTCTTTTATGGGATTTACAGCATTATTCTTTTGGGGGTTATTCGCGGTGGAGGTAGGTTTGAAATCTCAACCGATATCGGTTGAGATTTCAAACCTACCTCCAGGCTGCGACCACCGATGGCCGTCATCATTGGACTGAGCAGTCACGGGCAATTCTTAATGTGTAGCAAGATGAACTATTTTGCTATGCGCATCGTTAAGACCAGTAGACTTTGGAGAACCTGTTCATGACACCAGTTCCCACAAATTCAGACGGACATGCTGGACAGCTCGACAATGAGAAAGCACTTGCTCTATGTTGGAGACAGTTTCAAGATCTGTACAAGACAGAGCAGGACTGTATCGAGGAGTTACGCAGTAGACTTGGCGACCGTGGGGCGAGATGCCGCTGCTGCAGGAGCACGGACACAGTAAAGGAACACAGGGACAGAAGACTCAGGTGCTTGCGCTGTGGGCGGACGTCCTGGCTCACAGCAGGAACTTTCTTCCATCGAATCAGGCTTGCCCGACCATGGCTTGCTGCGATTTGGTTCCTGGAACATGGGGTGAGCCTGAGCTCGTTCAGGTTTCACAAGCTTGTTGGAGTTGGCTATGCTACAGCTTTGTCCATATTTAAGAAGCTTACAATGGTCATTCAAAGTCAAATGGAAGGAGGTGTTACAAGTGTATCTTCAGCTCACTTTGTTGCTTTGTTCCGCAAGCGCAGCAGGCAGACTCCTGCCTGCAAGAAACCAATTGCCGAGCAGGAAGAAATCGAGAGGACTCTGCTCGATGGGAGATCTGCAGGAGACTGTGCAGATGCAGTGGGCTCAATCACTGACATATTTGATCCGCTGAGTCTGAGTGACGAATCTCATTTGGATTCTGCCTGCTCACAAAGAACAGAATCATCCATGTCGGTGAGCGCAGGCGCTGATGAGAAGACCCACATGAACCAGGGAGACTCTGACTGCTTACGTGGGAAAGGATCATCTAGGCTGGTGAACGCAGTGGCTGCGGAGACAATCGGCATGAGCGCGTTTGGGCAGAATGAGAGAATGGTGTACGAAATGTTGTCGGAGGAAGGGGCTCTGTGTGACAATCTGTGCGAGCGTCTTGCTATGCCAGCCGGCACTGTTTCCGCTGCGCTATTGATGCTGGAACTTTCAGGACTTGCAAAATGTCTGCTCGGCGATCGATATGTTCGTTGCTCTTCGGGTAGCCAAGTTTCTTGTTCTGAAGACGCTGCTTCCGGAGCAACCATTGGCACCGTTGCCGAAATTATTAATTACCTTGGCGTTTGCTTTCAGGGCATCAGCAGGAAATATCTCCAGAACTACCTCGCCTGCTACTGGTGTCATG
>JAHFBI010000067.1:5856-18649 GCA_023250095.1 Candidatus Melainabacteria bacterium | reverse complement strand
GTCGTGCTCCTAGCCGGGACGTTTTTTGCGCCAAGGTCAGGTAGAGAGAAGAAACCTGCCGATTCTAGTAAAGAGGACCAATCGATGAGCGACCAGACCCTTGTGACAGCCCCAAAGAAGGATGTAACGGATGAGGGCGGTCCCAGGCAGGATGCTCCGGATCTAGCGCGTGATTTGAAACCGGAAGATCAGCGCCGCGCTCTGGCCGCTGATGCCGAGGCCAGAGAAAGGGTGAAGCCGGATGTGCCTGTAGTCAAATTGGACGGGGCCGAAAACAAAGCGCAGGGCGACAAGGGCGTAGGGGATAAGGGCGCTGGCGACAAGGGACTTGCCCCGGTGAAGAAACTAGAGGGCGTCGACCTGCAGGTAGCACAGCGCGTTCAAGACATGCTTTTGCGTTATGCCTATTTGCTGCCGACAGTCGAGCGCAAGAAAGACGAATCGATGGAAGATGCCGGCAAGCGCGCTGACAAAGAGTTGCTCGAGAAGAAGACACGCATCGAAGAAGAGCGCAAAAACGGCGTATTCGGTCCGGCGTCCCAACAGGCTTACAAGGACTTTGTCGAGAAGCTGCAGATGATCGTGCCTTCGACGGTGAGCGATATGGCCGACCTGCATTTGCCCATACCGCCGGGCTGCCCCATGGACCTGCCACGCGACAAATATAATTTCCTGTCCAGCCCTGAGCTTTTTCGCAAGCAAGTCGCCTCAGGCGAGCTTACTTGCAATCTAAATGTCAGCTTTGGCGAGAAGCCGAAATACGAAGACCTTACCAAGCTGGAAAACACCCTACGCTTTCAGGGGCAGTCTGTTGCCTGGCAGAAGGAAGCGACTGACCGCATGCTCGATGACGGGATGCGCTATTTGATCAAGTCGAATAACCTGCCAGAAAAATGGGCCAAGCCGGAAGGAATGGAAACAGAAGCCTGGCGGCAGGCTTGCCAGCGCATGACCACCTTTTCGGTCACGGCGCGCAATTATATTGAAGCCGGTTACCAACTGAAAAAATCCGATCGCTATAACAACTTCAACTTCGAATTGCCCCCCGGCGTCAAGATAACCGAGAAAGATGGCAAAATTGTCGACATCCAGATGGATCTCCCCGAGGATTTGCGTCTGGCGCACCCGCGCAACCAGCAGAAGATTGAGCGTCTGGAGACGTGGCTCAACCAGTATGGCAAGGAAATAGACAAGGCTCTGGAGCAAGCCGGCAAGAGCGGTATTCACGCCTGGGGCGACGATGCTCTCTCGCCTAACGTGCAAGCTGTCTTCGACAAAGAGGGCAACTTGAAAGGACTTTTCCCCAGCGACTACAAGCCGGATGCCGCCAAGGGCGAAAGGGTACTCGATGCCAATTTGCTCGAATACCGCTATGACGTGAAAAAGCTGGAGAACGGCAAAATCGAAGTCACCCAGCACTTGCAAGTTCAGAATGTTCCCTGGTGGAGCTATCAGGATTTGTTGTGGTGGGACAATGTCGGCAACAAGAAGACGACTACGCACACCTACGACCAGGATGATTTCGTGCGCATCAGGGACGGTGGCAAGATGGAGCTTGTCAAAGCCAAGGATTTGCAGTATTTCAAGAACGTGCAGGCCTCCTGGCATTACGGCGCCAAAATTGTCACTGGCGTGCTGGATGCAGCCATGGTCGTCAGCGGCACCATTGAATTCGGTGCCGGACTGAAGGCAGCTTCCATCGCCGCACGGGCTGCTGAAGCCACAGGGCGCACTGCAGTGACCTTTACTACGCGCGAGTGCGCCATCCAGGCTGGGCGCGGGCTTTTCCGGGCAGGCGTCGGCGCCGCCGGCATCTTCAATAATGCCTGGGGACACCATTCTGATGTGGGACAAGCTATCAACAAGGCTCGCAACGCCTACTTCATGCTTGATATCGCCCGTGGTTTCGTGCCCGAGCGGGCAGCCAGCCTGGTGCGTCCGGCTCGCCTGGCAGAAGTGGGTAAAGTCGCCGAGAAGTTCGAAACGGCGATGAAAGACTCGAAATGGCTTTTCCCGCTGCCTAAAATTGCCGAGCAGGGCTTCCGCTGGTCCGAGCGCGGCATGGTGCCCCTGGTGGGGCGCGATGTCCACAGAGTCGTTTTCGAAGGCGCTCCCGTGCCGCACCTGAGTTATGCCGATCAGTTGCGCGGAGACCGCAGCCTGGTGAAGCTGCCCGAAAAGGGGCTGTTCGACATGGGCAAGAAAGAGAATCTGCAAGCAACAGAAAAGCTTGTCGACGGCTACAGCAGTGCCTTGCAGGACGGGCGCCCGGCTTCCACGAGTGCTCAGATTCGCGATATTTTCGACACGACCAAGAGGCTTCTCAAGCCCGATGCTCCGGCAGCCGAGCGTGAAAGCTTCAAGCAGGACATGCTCAAGAAAGTTGTCTTCAGCGAAGCCGATATCCAGAAACTGGAGAAAGAGCATGGCAGGAAATTCTCCGATGCCGAATTCAAAGATTTGCTCGATCCCTCAAAGCGAGGCAAATTTGGTTCGGCAATCAAGAATATGGCTGCTTCGATGGAAAAGAACAGCAATGCCGACGTCAAAGCTGCCGCCGCCATATCATTGATTCTTCTTTCCACGGACAAAGACGGCAAGCTTCCCGCGACACTGGCGGCAAGCGATCTGCATGTCGACCGGCACCAGTACACAGAAACTGTCGCGACCGGAGAAGGTGCAGCCACCGTAACGCACACGATCGATGCTCACGATATCAATGTGAAGTTCTCCCCGGCCGACATGGTCAGCTTCTTGCGCCGCGACATGGAAGTGCCCTCTAAGGAGCTGGGCAACCGCGGCATTGTGACCGGTGACGCTCTCATGCGCATCGGTGGCGTCTCCGGAATGGAATACGCCGCCGTTTTGCAGGATGTTCTCTCCAATCCTGATGCCAGCCGTGCCGACAAAATGCGCGCTCTTTCCGACAAGACCGGTCCGCGCTTTGCCGAAGTGCTGGATTTGCTCGGGCAATTCGAGCAAAAGCTCACCGGAGCTGCCCCGGATGAACTGGCCAAAGCTCAGGCTCTCACAAATGAAGTGACGAGCGAAGGCATGAAAGAAACCTTGAAGACCCTGGCTAAAGATGACAAAGATCCTGACGTGCGTGGTATGGCGGCAGCCGTCCTTTTCGGGCTTGGCGAAAGAGAACGTGTTAATGCCCTGACAGCCGATGTTGCTGAAATGCGCAGGTCCAATCCTTCCGTCATGACCGAAGAGCGCTTCGCCCAGATGAAGGAACTGTTTTCGAAAGACAAAGATATGCAGGCGCTTTTCCTCGATGCCAATCATGAGCGCTGGGAAAAGTCTGCGGTTACACCGGGTATGTACAAGGAGCAAGCTATTGCTTCACTGAAAGAAGCTATGAATACGACTATTCCGGCTGATTGCCCGCCGGAAAAAGCTTACTTGCTGCGCGAGCGGCAACTCAACGCTGCTTTGAGCCTTTCGCTCCTGTCGCCGGATGCAGCTAGCCAGAAGCAGATAAGCCAGGCTATTGCCAGCAGCATCTTGAGCACGCCGGACATGGATAAGTTGCTCAAAGAGCCGTCGGCAAAAGATCTCTACAACCGTTATCTCGATCTGGCATCGAGGGCCGCTCAAGCTCTTTATCCCGACCGCATCAAGCAACTCGACGGCACAACGCCTGCCGACCTGCGGGCCAAGCTGGTCGCTCTCGTGCGCACACCGGCAGACTTCAACGAGGAGACAAGGCAAGTCGCTTTGCTGAAGCAAATGAGCGACATTCTGAAGGATGCAAGCGTCGATGAAAAGAAAGCTCTTATGGGCAAGCTGCAGAAGATGATCGATCCAGCCCAGGGCGCTGATTACGCCGGTGTCTTCCCGCAGGCTCGCGCTCAAGCCATTACCACTATTTCCGAGTTTGGCAATCGCGACGCTCTGGATCTCATTCGCGCTCGTTCCACTTCCATGCTTGCTATGGAGCTTTCCAATCGCAAGACAGTTCGCCCCTGCGGCGAAGAAGATGCTCGCGTGCGGCTTGCCGCGGTAATGGCCCTTGAGAAACTCACAGACGAGCGCATGGGCGAAATTGCCTCTTTGCTGGTCAATAATGAAAAAGATCCGATTGTTTCGGAGAAAATCCGGGCTATCATGAGCCGCTATGAAAATCCAAGCAAAGATCAGCAGAGTCAGTACAGAGAAACTTATGACAAGAAGTATCAGGAGACTCTGGCCAAGCTGACGCGCGATCCTAGATACAGCGTTGTCGATGCGATGAGCAATCAGCAGATATACGACTGGGTCAAAGACAAAGATTCAACCAGGCTGCTCAACATGGACAACTGGTACGCCGACCGAACTGCCAGAGCCCAGAAGATTTATGACGACTGGGGCAACTGGGACTGGTTCTGGAGCCGCCGCAAGACTGTTGTCAATGGTATGAGCAAGGGTGCCGAAGCAAGCGATGGCGAACGGGCCGAAGTCTGGGAAAAGTTCTGCCGTCTAGCCAAGGGTCAGTCCGTGGATGGTATGTCTCCTGGTGGCTTGATGCCTGATGTCAATCTGACAGCGCTCAAAGACAGGCTGACTGCTGATCTTAGTAAAGAAATGGACGACTTGAAGAAGTCCAAAGAAAGTGTCGAGAAGCAATTATCCGACGGCAAAGCGCGCATAGATACTCTAAAAGCGGAAACCGAGAGCAACAGCGGCAAGACCCTGGCCGATACACAAAAACTCCAGCGTGACATCGACACTGCGCGCGCGCAAGTCGACACGCAAACCACCGCCCAGCGCACCGCTCAGGGCAACGGGCAGCAAGGCGCCCAGCAGCTTGCCGAGGCACAGCTGGAGTTGTCGAGAAACAAACTTGAGCAGTCGACTCGCCAGCTGGCAGCTCTGCAGAAAGAAAGTGCTGAAACCAGGCAGAAGAAGCAGGACGAAATCGATACTCTGCAAAGACGTGCCGACAGCCTGCGCGCACAGCAAACACAACTCGACCGCGACTTGCGCCGCGCCTCGGCGCTCTTCAATCAGGTCGGCGAGGGGCTCAACACCGGCAACGCAAGGACGCAACTGGAGATAGCCTCGGCTCTGGCCAAAAGGCAGCTGTATCTGATGTTATGCGACGGGGCAGGCGGGCTGGCCGGCAGACCGGATCAGAACAACCCCAAATACGGCGAATACAAGTTGCCTGTTTATGCCACAACAACTTCAGTCGAAGCCTGGAAAAACGAGGCCGCCAAGGCTTTGGCCGAGTGTTGCAAACCAGGTGCCGTCGGGCGTGGGCTGGCCGTGGATTATGTCAAGCAATTGCTCGTCACACGCGAAATTCCTGCAGAAGCTCGCATGACGTTGCTCAATGCCTGGAGAGAAGTGGCCAAGCCCACGGGTAAGGAACTGCGCGATCAGCTCAGCTGGAGCGAGGATGAGCTGGCTATTGTCACGCTCAGGGCACTGGACGTAGAGCTTGGACGAGCCGAAGGTGAACAATCGAAGGCTTACCAGATGGAGTTGCTCAAGGATCTGCGCTCATACGGCTACCGCCCGGCCTTTGCCGTCCTTGACGGCATGATGGAAAGACCTCAATTCTCCAAGCTAGATAAGGAAGTGCAGGGAGAGGCCAAGAAAGTGTTGCAGGAGCTTCGTGATGGCGTCAGTCCTTTGTGGTATCGCACGCAGGCTGACGCTATGTCGGATGCGGCTTCCCGTGCCAGCCGTCTGGCAGAGCGGACAGAGGGTTTCAGCAAATATCAAAAGAGCCCCTTCGCCGATAAGGAAGTTGCTGCCGACCAGCTCATACAGGCCGCTTTTAACAATTACAAGAGCTACAAGTTCAAGGATGAAAACGATCCAGGCGTCAAGGTCCTCAGCGACCTCATGAATTGCGATCACCAGAAGGTGCGGATGGCTGCAGCAATGATGGCTCTGGAGTCCAGTATCGAATTGCCTGTGGATAGCCCCATTCGCAATGCAGCTCTGTCGGTTTTGAGCGATTCTGCCGTCCGCGGCAAGTGCGAGCAATACCGCAAGGAAGCTTACGACGAGCTTGCCTGGTTCGCCTCTAAAAAAGCTAAGGCCGGCGATTTCAACGCACAGCAAGAAAAGACTTTCGAAATTGGACAGGGTGCCCAGAAGCGCACTTATGTGATGAAGAAGCAAGGCGATAATATCACGGTCTTTGAAAGGGCCAACGGCGAGGTCAGCGCCATTGTCTATCCTGGAGGCAGATCGAGCCTGTACCTCAAAGAAAATGGCACGCTCTCGGTTCTCATCGAAAACGGCACTGCCTATTATCGCAAGAAGGACACTCGCGGGAACTTTACCGAAGAATGGTCAATTGATGGCGGCAGCCGCTCCTGGTTCGGTACGGGTGAATTCAGCCTCGACGGTATCTACACATACCGCCGCCAGTCTGATGGTAAGTCCTTCCGCGTCGGGCACGATGGCGTTTATGTCGAGCTGAAGCAATGAAGCGGCCGCTTCAGGCATCGATGTTGACAGCAGGCTTGACACCGATATCGGCACGCTCATCGACATCGGCTCCGGCAACAGGCAATGTGACTGTGAATGTGGTCCCTGCTCCGCTGGCGCTCTGGCAGGTAATTTCGCCTCCGTGGGAGTCAACAATCTGTTTGCAAATATATAGCCCGAGACCTGTGCCCGGTTCGTACTGGTTGCCTTCGCCACCATGCCAGAAGCGCTGGAAGAGCTTGTCTTGATCGGTAACGGCGATGCCCCGTCCGTTATCGGATACTGTCAGCAAGACATTGTTACCTGAGTGCTCCAGCTTTACCTGAACGCATCCCCCGTTCGGAGAGAACTTGATGGCATTGTCCAGCAAATTGTAGAGAACGCGGCGGATGGAGAAGCTGTCGATACGTGCAGTCAGCATGACCGGTAGATCTGCCTGGAGTTTGACTTTATGACTGTGGGCAAGATGTGACATATCATCCAGGCAGCCTTTGACGAGCCGGACGAGATCCATTGTTTCCAGGCAGAGCCGATCGACAGCCTTATCAAGGCGGTATACATCAAGAAGCTTGTTGATCATGGCAAGCAGCCGGGTGTTGCTGGTATGCAACTGGGCCATCAGCTGGTGCTGCTCATCTGTGAGGGTACCGATTGTGCCTTCGAGAAAGAGGGTGAGAATACGAGAGGCGCCGATGAGCGGGTTTTTGAGATCGTGGGTCAAAGTGGCCGTGAAGTCCTCACGCTGCTCCAGCTGGTGGATTCGCCGGGCACGTTCAGCGGCTTTCTTCTCCTCAGTGAGATCCCTTATAAAAGCAGTGAACACAGGCTCGTCTTCTGTGGCTATTTCCACGATCGCCAGCTCTATTGGGAATTTAGTTCCATCTGCTCTCAGGGCGGAAAATTCCGTGCGCTGACCAATGATGTGAGATTCTCGGGTGGAAAGGTATCGGGCTATGCCGGCTCTATGGCGCTGGCGAAATTCTTCAGGCACTATAATATCGCAAATGTCTTTGCCAAGGACATCCTGGCGACTGTGGCCAAATGTGCGTTCAGCGGCAGGGTTGAACTCGATTATCCTGCCGCGTTTGTCGATTGTGATCAGGCAGTCCAGAGACGACTGTATAACCGCCCTGTTGCGAGCTTCATTTTTTGCCAGCTGGATTTCTGATTCTTTTCGCTGGATACCGAGCTTTAACATGTCGGCAATGGAAGATAGCGTGAGCAGATAAGGGTCGGATAGTGTCCGGGAGGAAAAAACGGATAACAAGCCAAGTGTGTCTCCTTCCAGCAACAGTGGATAGACTGCGGCGGCAGTAATGTTGTTGTCTTTAGCCCAGGATTTGGCCAGAAAATATGGATCGCTCAGTATATTGTCTGTGACATACTCGGTCTTATTCTTGGTTATAAGGTCAATATCGAAGAGGCACCCTCTCTCCATTGCGGTCGGGTCATCGAGAAAGGCGTCTGGTCCGGCAGCGGCTTTCAGCTCAAGCATGCCTGAAACTTTATTGAATGTCCGGATGCGAACCAGCGATATGGCAGGGAGCTTCTTGAGAGACTCGGCACAGTTATGCAGCATATCCGGGATGGCAGCCGACTGAGTGAGTACACGGCCGATATCGACTGTGATCTCTGCCAGGGATACTCTTTCCATAAGGGCGTTTGCAGCAGCTTTGCGCTCGATGGCATAATAGATGCTCCGCACAAGAGAGTCTGCAGTTATCTCATCTTTGTGCAAAAAATCCACAGCGCCGGACTTGACCGCCTCAATTCCTAGTGTTCTTTCCGTGCGACCCGTAAGCACTATGCAGGGCATCGCTGGATGTTTTGAGAGCACTCTCGTCAGAGTTCTGAGACCCTCGCTGTCCGGCAAAGACAGATCGAGCAAAACAAGATCGGTTTTGTTGCCTGTGAGCAAAGACAGCCCGGACTCCAGTCTGTCTGCTCGTGCAAGCGCAATCTGGCACTCCGGAGATTCGTCGAGAAGCTCCTCAACATATTCCGAAAACGGTGTGCTGTCTTCTATGAGGAGAATGTTCATCGGGTTTCCTCTTTTGCCGGTAATTCAACTATTTCCAGCCAGAAGCTTTCAATAGCCTCAATTATTGCCAGAAATCGATCAAAATCTAAGGGCTTTCTGATGTAGCAGTTGGCATGCGACTTATAAGCAGCGGAAATATCCCTGGGATTCCGGGAAGTCGTCAGAACTATGACTGGGATCGACATAAGTCGCGGGTCTGTTTTCAGTTCCGCCAGCACGTCATGACCGTCCTTGCACGGTAGGCTCAAATCCAGCAGAATCAGCTTTGGAGGGATACTGGCGCTGAATTCGCCTTCATGCCTTAAGTACGAGAGTGCCTCGACCCCGTTTCTGACTACGTTAACAATCAATGGCGATCTGCTCTGCTTAAAGGCCTCCAGTGTCAACTCCGCATCAGCAGCATTATCTTCTATAAGCAGTATTTGTGATTGCTCAGCCATTCTTATAGTCTGTTGTAGAAGTCCTGTCCGGTATGGTGAAAAAGAAGGTTGATCCTTTTCCAGGTTCCGACTCGACCCAAATGCGCCCGCCATGATGCTCGATGATCTTTTTGCAAATGGCAAGTCCCATGCCTGTGCCTGGATATTCGTCAGATGTTACGAGCCGCCGGAACAAGGCAAATATGCGCTCTGAATATTCCATGTTCAAGCCCATGCCATTGTCTGAGACAGAAAACTGCCATTGCCGCTCGCCTCGGGTAGACGACACGTGCACTGCCGGCGGCTCTGAGCTGTGGAACTTGAGTCCATTGCCAATCAGGTTCTGAAATACTTGTGCCAGTTGCGACTCTTCGGCTTCTATAATCGGCAGCTCGTCACGGCTGACGTGTCCGCCGGTCTGCTCCAGGGTTATCCTTAAGTTGGCACTTACTCGATCTACCAGGGCCGACAAATCTACCTGCTTGAAAGCACCCTGGTTGTACTGCACAGTGGCATATTGCAGCAGGTCGTCAATTAGGGCTTGCATGCGCTGGGCGCCTTGCCTGGCATTTTCAATATATTTGTCGGCCTTGTTGTCCAGTTTATCCTGATAGCGCCTGGACAGAAGCGAAACATAGTTCACAACCGTACGAAGAGGTTCTTGCAGATCGTGGGCTGCGGCATAGGCAAACTGCTTCAGCTCTTCGTTGGATTGAGCAAGTTGATGCGAGAGCTCTCTGTACCTTTCTTCAGCCTGGCGGCGCTGAACCATTTCGCCGATCAATTTGGCAGCTGTTGCTAGCCTCCGTTTTGCCAGTTCGATAATAAATGTCGGCCTCGATCTGTATTGCTGAGCCCGTGTCTTGAGCTCCTGGACAGGTACACCATATCTTTCCGCCAGTTCTTGCAGTTTTGACTCGTCTGTTGGTGGGTCGCCGTATCCGAAGTTGATGGATCCAATGATTTTTTCATCGCAGAAGATTGGCACGGCATAGATGCGGATGCCCCCGGCACATTCCAGATCTGCTGGTTGTTTCGAGTCCATTGATGTCTTCGATGTTTGCCAGCAGGATTCATGACAGTGCCACTGTCCGCATGACAGTGCCTCCTTGTTATCACCTTGGCACAAATTGCGCGAAGTCTCATCCATGAATCGACACCAGCTCGATGTAAATATGCCGCTGGCATAAGAGCCGTCATACTCATAAACCGCCGCCGAGCTGTCAAGCAAGTCGAGATAGTCACTTATCACTTCGTTCAGCACGTCTTTACCGAGTGAATCCAGAATCAGCCGTTCCCTGTTCAGCTCTGTAAGGTCGCCGTATGATCGTTGTGGATTGGATTTTCCTTGTGCAGGCTCCGTTCCTTCCTGGCTGCCCTTGAGCAGCCATTCTATCTGGCGTAACTGTTCCAGTCCGGTTTGAATTTTGTTGTCCGGTATTTTTGATCTTCTCACAGAGTGCTACTCCTGTGTTTTCCATCAGTTTTGTTATTAAAGCTGCAAGGTAAGCACTGTACGGCTCTGGCCATTAGCTGAGAGGCAAGCTGTTATATGAAGCTTTTTTGGGGCGGTCTGGTCAAAGCTGCTTTTTATCTCACCTGCCGCCATGGATGGAGAGAGTCGAGTGAAGATGAGACGAGCTGCCTTGTGATGCCAGACCGGAGTGCACAGGTGATTGACAGTCGCTGCGGTCTGAAACGTCTGTCAGGCAGGAGAGTACGAAGGACTTGATTTCAGTATAGTGTACCTGCAGCTGCCCTGCCAATTGGGATACAGACGTGCCAATTGGGACATAAACGTCCCGATTTCTCATCCAGATTCGGCAGGGACTAGCGTGAATATTGCCCGGTCAATTGCCCGCTGCTCAGGGTGTGTCCCTTGATGCTCTTGTAGTAGTCACTCTTGTCACATCCCGGCTTGATGTCAAGTTTTGTATCCAGGGACACAAGCTTGAAGAGATAGTGATGGACCGAGCCGGGCGGAGGCGATGGACCGTTGTAGCCAACTTTTCCAAAATCGTTGGAGCCCTGGGCTGATCCGTCGGGCAGGATTGCTGTCTTCGCAACTCCCTCCTTGAGCTGACGGGTGGTTGGAGGAATATTGAAGATTATCCAGTGAAACCAGGTGCTTCGTGGCGCATCAGGATCTTCGCAGGTCAGGGCCAGACTCTTTGTTTCTGGCGGAAGATTGCTCCACTGCAGGGGAGGTGACAGATCCTTGCCGTCGCCGGTGTACTGCCTGGGAATCGTGGCGGTATCTTTGAAAGCGCTGCTTGTCACAACTATGGACTTGTCCTTCTGACTATCTTGCGCCCATGCCGCCGGATGCATCAGCAAAATAAGAATTGCGGGTCCAAGAATTGCCAGTCTGTTGAGTCGCATGATCTGTTTGAAAATGACGGTGTATCGTGTGGAATATGGCGCGTAGCATAGCATGCGAACTAATGAGCACGCCAGTCGGAATGAGAGGAGAAAGAGCCTGGTCTTGAGATGGTTTGACGGTCGGCACGCAGGCATGCCCGGTCAGTCCAGGAGCATACGATTGGAGGCTCTGTCTGGAGAGGTATTTCTGGAAGTCTATCGGCTTATCCTTGCGTGTTCGGCACGCTCGCTGGCGTTGGCGTTGGAGGCGCAGAAAGAATAGATAAAGAGGAAGAGCGCGGCTGCTCCAACTCCTTTGCCGATGGTGCCGCTGTTGGCGCGCAGCCATTCGGTGACTTTGCCGCGTACGACCGGGTCTGTCTTGGCTCTTTGCAGATCGTCTAGTTGTCTGGTTATTTCCGTGCGCTGCCTTTCCAGAGCCTCGTTTTTTGGATCGGATTCACGTTGCTTGTCGACTTCACTGAGTCTGCGCGTAAGCTCCTCGCGCTGTTTGTCGATTGCACTGACAACATCGGCGGGTAGCGGTGCACCAGCATCTCCGGCTGTTGTCGTGCGCACAACGCCATCAACGACTGTACCTGTTGAGCCACCGATTCTTTCAAGCGGCCTGTCGGAGACAGCGATGGGCATGCCACTGCCGGCGGTGAAGGGCTTGCTCAACTCCGTTCGCGTCCGGTTGATAGCTTCGTTGACGCGCTGTTGCATGGACGGATCACTGTCACATTTTTGCTTGAGAGCAGTCAAGCCGTCCATCAGCCTGGTGTTGGCTTCTTCGCCCCGGGCTTGCTCTCTGCTGAGCAACTCGTCGAGTTTGCCCCTGAGATCTTGTGCGGTAAATTGTGCCGGTAATTCGGCAGCCACCTTTTGCAGTACATCAGAGGGAGCTGGCGGTTCCATCGGGGAGATGGCAGGGACAGCGGTGCTGTCTGTGGCAGTGCTTACGGATGCTCTTTTCTCTTGCTTCGCTTTGTCGACCAGGTATCCGTAACTCTCGCCGTGGGCGCTGATTCTGTCCTGGCGAGAGCGCACACGCATTTCGCCGACAAGTCTCACTTCCACTTCGCCCGAGGGCTTGACGCCTACCTTCTCGTATACGCGCTGGTCATGCTTGCCTTCGGAATCGACAGGCTCGACATAGAAATCGCCTTCCTTCCCGGGCAGGGAGGAGCGCTTGTATTCCTGAAATTCCTCGTGACTTCTGGCTTGTGTTTGCCTTCTGCGTCCAGGCTCGTTTTCGCGGAACAGAGTTACACGCTCTGCCGACTCGTCTATTAGCGTCCACTTTGGACCATTGCCTATATTGATTGTTATGCCGTTGCTCTTTGGCTGCTGAGCTTCCAATTTGGCGACGACCTCCTTCAGCTGCTCCGCAGTTTTTTGATGCATTATTATTTCCTGGGCAAGTCGTTGTTCGGATTTTTGCAGGGAGTCGGTGCCTTGCTTGACTTGCTGGTCGAGGGAGCCGATGCGCTGCTCGAGGGCAGTTTTTTCCTGGGTAGCTTTGGTGCGTTCTTGCTGA
>JAHFBI010000067.1:0-5846 GCA_023250095.1 Candidatus Melainabacteria bacterium | reverse complement strand
GGCAAGTCGTTGTTCGGATTTTTGCAGGGAGTCGGTGCCTTGCTTGACTTGCTGGTCGAGGGAGCCGATGCGCTGCTCGAGGGCAGTTTTTTCCTGGGTAGCTTTGGTGCGTTCTTGCTGAGCCAGTTGCTCTGCCTGCTTGAGGGCTTCGGTGCCTTTGGTGACTTGATCGCTGAGAGTGGCGATGCGCTGGTCGAGGGCAGTTTTTTCTTCGGTGGAGCGTGTGCGTTCTTCTGCAGCGCGGGCTTGCTCCTTGGCGAGCTCGGCTTTTTTAGCGGTGAGGTCGTTGTTGGCGTTGGAGAGAGCCTGGTCGAGTTTGGAGAGGCGATCGTTGAGGGAGAAGAGATCTGTCTTGGCCTTGTTGAGGTCGGTGGTGGCAAGCTCGAGTTGCTTGACGGCGGTTTCGCGTGCCCTGGCTTCTTGGGCTGCGCGCTGGTCGGACTCTTGCTGTGCGGTGACAGCAGTGTCGTATTTGGATTTAAGATCGGCGTAGCGCTGTTCGGCAGCCTTGTGCTCGGCATCGCCAGCGGACTTGCTTGAGTCGAGATCTTTGCGTGCTTGCTCGAGCTGAGTTTTTGTTTCTTCGAGTTGCTTGGCAGTCTGAGAGCGCTGCAGGGCTTCTTCAGCTGCACGTTTTTCGGCGGACACTTTTGCTGCAGTGGCGCTGTCGAGCTGTTTGCCGAGCTCATCGACTTGTTTGCCCATGTCGCCGACTTGCTTGCGCAGGGCTTCGGACTGTTGCTGCATGGTGGCGATGCGCTCGGCATCGGCTGTGACTTGTTTCTGGGCGTCGGTGAGGGCGACGCGGGCCTGGGTGAGATCCTGGGCCGTCTGCTGCCGGACACGGATTTCTTCGGCAAGTCGTTGCTCGGATTGCTTGAGAGCATCGGTGTGTTTCTGGATGTCGCCATTGAGCTCCGCAATGTGCTTTTCCAGAGCAGCTCGTTCTTCGGCTGATTGGACCTTGTTATCTGCCAGGTCGGTCTTAGCCTGAAGAAGGTCGCGCGTAGTTTGCTCGAGCTTTTTGACAGTGGCTTCTCTTGTTCTGGCTTCCTGTGCCGCACGTTGCTCGGCTTGTTGCTCGGCGATAACGGCAGCATCGTATTTGGCATTGAGTTCGCCAAAACGTTGCTCGGCGGCTTTACGCTCTGCTTCGCTGGCAGTCTTGTTGGAGTCTAGGTCTTTGCGCGCTTGCTCTAGCTGCTGCTTTGTCTGAGCGAGCTGTTCTGTCGTTTGCGCTCGCTGGGCTGCTTCCTGCTCGGCGCGTTGCTCGGCAGCTGTCTTGGCGGTGACTGCATCTTGGAGCTTTCCTTTGAGGTCGTTTATTTCGCGCTGCTGTTCGGCGATAACGCGAGATGACCGGTCCGTGGACTGCGTGTCGGAATTTGCCAGGCGTTTGGAGAGGATGTCGACGGCGTCTGATTGTGATACTTTCCCATAGTCCAGTGGAGGCACTTTGAGCATGATCTTGTCGCCCCTGCCAACTTCTAGGGCTACTGCCTTACCGCCAATCTCAACTTCCACTCGACCGTCGACCGTGGCTCCCTTGATTTCAAATTCGGCGCCAGTGCCTTCTCTCTTCAGAACCAGGGTGCGAGCATCTGGCTTGGCAGAGGGATCCGCGACTATCTGCAATCTGTCGAGAAGGGGAACTGCATCGGACTTGCCGCGCAGTAGCAGGTCCAGCTCGCTTCGGAGGCGCGTTTCATAATACTGGCGCTCGACGACGCTGCCGTTCTCCGGGATCTGTAGTTCGTATCTGGCTTCTTTTGAAGGGATTTTGGTTCCGTCCTCGCGTGCAAATTCCTTTCCGTTGTATGATTTGGGGTCGAGGACTTCGCCAGTTCTGGGATCTTTGATAACGAGCTTCGGCTCAGAGTATTCGGGACGAACGATCGGCTGTGCCTTGTCGACAATCGGTTTTACTTCATCTTTGTTATTGTGTGTGAACCACCAGTAGGTACCACTGCCCAGTCCAGCTCCGGCAAGCAACGTGCCAATTGTCTTCCACAGGTCATCGCCCTTTTCTTGTGGATTGGACGGAGTCCTGTTGTCGCCATTTGGAGGCAGCCTGTTGTCGCCGTTTGGAGGCAGCCTGTTGTCGCCGTTTGGAGGCAGCCTGTTGTCGCCGTTTGGAGGCAGCCTGTTGTCGCCATTTGGAGGCAGCCTGTTGTCGCCATTTGGAGGCAGCCTGTTGTCGCCATTTGGAGGCGTCTGTCCGCCACCCCATGGTGACGCCACTGTGACTGGACCCCAGAGTGGTCCCCGAACCTGAGGCTGTCTCGCTCTTGCCAGTGCATAATCAAGCCAAGCCTGCCGGCGAGCGGACTCATCACCGCTGGTGGGCATACCTGGCGGGAAAGGTCTGTCGGATGGAACATTGATTGCGCCTGTTCTTGTCAATGGCGCATCTTTGCGCTCTATCTGATTGGCTGGTGGAGTTTTGTCTGCGCTATGCCCGGCGGGCAGGGAAGGCTGGTTCGGGCGCAAGTCGCGAGGATTATCTTGGGGCATGGAGCGTCTGTCAGGCATCGGTGGTGGGGGCGCTTCACGGCGTTGCCTGTAGTATTGCGCAAAGTCGCCAGGCGGCTCCGGCAGGAAATCTTTGTTGTCGGCGAACCTGGTCCCTGGTGCAGCTGACCAGGCGGCGTTGCTGCGGGAGCTGGTTTGGTCGCCGCTTGTGCCGCCGTAGAAATCATAGTAGTCGGCGCGAGCGGCAGATGCAGCTGCCGGACCACTCTTGAGAAACTCACTTTGTGTGTGGGCACCCTGGCGATAAGACGTAGCGACACAGCGTTGAAACTGTCCGTCGCTCATCAGCTCCGGGCGGAGTTTCACTGCATGATCCAGAACACGACGCCCTTCTTCGATGTTCTCTGCCGAGCCTGTGCGAATGGCTGCAAGAGCGTAGTTGACGCGGGCGGTGGCCGGCGACATCTGGCGCTGAAAGAGACTTTCATCCAGCGAACGCATTTGTGAGCGAATCTCGGGTAGCTGCTGCTCACGCTGAGATCTTCCTGTCTGGGAAGCTCGGTACACGTGGCGATCGGCGCGCTGGATGTCTGAATGGATGGCAGCGCGCTCCCGGGCGACCCGGCTTTGATCGATGCTGTCGGCTGCATCGATTGCCCTTAGATAATCCCGTTTTGCAAAGTCAAACCCGTGCTGTTTTTCCAGCCGGTAGGCTGAGAAGACCTGGTCCGAAGACCCGTTCGAGCGGATGCCATCCTTGCCCACGCCTTGATTCTGGCGGTCGAGACTTTCGCGCAGCATCGAGTCTCTGGCTGCCAGCTCTTCGGCGCGACGGCTGCGGTGCGTCTCGCCTTCCTGATTCGTTTTCGTGCCCCCGTCAATGGCATAGCGCTGCGCGGGGTTCTGCGTGTCGTGGCTGGAAACTTGGTCGTCGTATTGGCTCATGTGGCAGGCATCTTCGTTAACACGAGGGCCAGGTGATGAAACTCACCTGGTGATAGCCTGCCCCGAAGGGATATATTCGCCCTGAGCAGAATTTTGACAGAACAATTGCCAAAAGCCAACTTATTTATCGCCTTTCTCGTCGTAATATTCCCAGAGCGTGTATTCAAACGACTTACTTGGTCCTGATTCTGGCGTGGTCGGCACGATCGGAGGCGCTGGCACTGGAGGCGCAGACCGAATAGATGAAGAGGAACAGGGCTGCGGCTCCGACGCCCCTGCCGATATTTCCACGGTTGGCTCTCAGCCATTCGTTGACTCTTCCGCGGACGGCCGGGTCTGTCTTGGCTCTTTGAAGATCTTCCATCTGTCGTTCGACTTCGGCTCGCTGCCTGGACAGGTCTTCATTCCGTGGTTCTGTCTTTCGCCGTTCGTCCAGCTCAGCTAGCTTGCGGGAGAGCTCTTCGCGTTGCTTGTCGATTTCTCGGGTGACATCAGATGGCAGGTGAGCAACGGTATCGCCGGCGGTCGTGCTGCTGACCACGCCATCAACAACGGTTCCTGTCGCTCCTCCTATGCGCTCCAGGGGGCGGTTCGAGACCGGTCCGGTATGTCCGGCGCCTGAAAGATCACGACTGGCCAGTTGAGTGCGTGTCCTGGTAAGCAACTCCTGGACGGAATTGGCAAGCTGCGGATCGGCTTCGCATCTGGACTTGAGGGCTTCCAGATGTTCCATGACTTTGGCATCGGCTTCTTCGCCCCGGGAGCGTTCTCGAGAAATCATTTCGTCAAGCTTCACCTTCATGTCTTGTACGGTGAAATTTGCCGGGAGGTCGGCTGCCACCCGCTGGAGCACTTCCGGAGGTGTTGGCACGATTGCGACTTCTACCGGTCGTGGTGTATCGTTCTGGACCGGTCGTGGTGTATCGTTCTGGACCGGTCGTGGTGTGTCGCCCTGGACCGGTGTTGCCTGCTCTGCTTTAACCGTGGAGCTTTGCGCCAGCGTCCGGGTCAGTGTTTCAACGGCTTGTGCTCCAGTTGTTGCTCCAACTTTTTCCGGTGAGACCTTGAGAGTAATAACGTCTGCTGGACGCACAGTCTTGAGGACCGGCTTTCCGTCTATCTCGATTTCCACGCGACCGTCGGCGCTGGCAGACTTGATTTCGAATTCTTTGCCGGATTCTCCGTCTTTGAGGATCATCTTTCGGGCATCACCTTTCAAAGCAGGATCGGCGGTTACGGTTACTTTGTCTAAGAGAGGCGCACACTGGGATTGCCCGCGTAACAGCAAGTCGAGTTGTCCGCGCAGGCGAGCTTCTATGGCTTTGCGCTCAGGTTCCGGCTTGCCTTCGGGAATCTGGAGTGTGTAGCTGGCGTCTTTTGGCGAAACTTTCGTGCCGTCCTGTCGCAGGAAGTCTTTACCGTCGAACTTGCTTGGATCGAGAATCTCGCCGCTCTTTGGATCCTTAATGAGGAGCTTGGGTTCCTTGTATTCAGGTTTTACTTCCGCCTGTGCTTTCTCGACAAGAGGAGCTACCTGGTCTCTGGAGGACAGCTGGCGAGCGCGCCATGCCAGTGCCGCACCGCCGGCTCCAAGGGCGGCAATAGTTAAGATTGTAGAACTATTGTCCGACCCAGGCGGCTTGATCGATGTGTCATTGCCGGGTGGTGTGGTGCGGTTGCCGCCGACAGGGGCTCTATTGTCGGTGCCCGGTGGGTTCTGCCGTTCGCCGCCTTGCTGGGGATTGCCGTTGCCCGCCTGGGTATTCCGCCCGTCTCCTGGCTGGGTGGTGCTGTTGTTGCGGGGCTGGATGACTGGAGCTTCTCCCCAGAGTGGAAGCACAGGCCTGGGTCGATTGGCTCTTTCGAGAGCATAATCCAGCCAGGCTCTCTTTCTGGTGTCGAATTCCAGTTGAGCGGCGTTCGGCGAACTGGTCTGGCGATCGGATGGAAGAGACACGCGGTCGAGCGTGATTGTCCGAGCCAGTGCTTTATCCGGCAGTGGGCTTGACTGCGTCGGTTGAGTGCCATCCAGGCTGGCTCTGAACAGCGCTTCGCGCGCTTTAAAAGGATCGCCATCGCCGAAGGGGGAAGCATTGCCGGCTGCCGATCTTTCGTTGAGCCTGTCTGGCAATGACTTGCTTTGCAGGTTGTGACTTTCGAAGTTGAGACCTTGATTTTCGGCGGCAGGCATATGGCAGGCTCCTCGCAAGCAACGAGTTACAGGTGATCTCTCACCTGTTGATAGCCTGTGCCCCATTGTTCATATATCCGAGCCCTGCCAAAGTTTGACAGAGCCGATGGAAAAATCCAATTTATAATTGCACAGATCTCAAATGCACAATTCTCCATCCGATGTTAGGTATATGGAAAGAGCGGACTGGACCCTCGGGGCAAGCTCGGTTGTCGGGAAGCTGCTGTTGCATCGCAAC
>JAHFBI010000066.1 GCA_023250095.1 Candidatus Melainabacteria bacterium | reverse complement strand
CAGCTTCCGCCTTGAGAGCCTCCAGATTGCAAGGACCAGGCATCAAACACGGTATCACCCCGGGAAGGTAGTCTTCCAGGTCGAGCACATCAATTGCCGTTATGCGCCCGCCGGTGTCCTGCAGCTGCAGAGCCCCTGTCCACCAGAGCCCTTTCACAAGAAAGCGCTTATCATCGGCAGTGATAATGGCATCCTTGCCGGCCGCCAAGCTCGCCGACTTGCCTGTGGCAGGATCGACGATCTTCCCTTTTTTCACCGTATATTCTACTTGCCTTGCCAAGTCCATCACCTGACGATTGGCAACGAAGACTCTTCCGTGGCTACTCAGGCTGAATTTGAAAAGCGGTGCCTTCACCGATAGTGCTATGCGCACCGGATGCGACATGGGCGGCAAGGCGGATACAGCCAGCTTACCTCTTGTGCCGAAGCCAGTAGTCACCGGCTGCTGCAACTGAAAGGCATACCAGGCAATGGCAAAGGCTATCGCAGTCAGGACAGCAGCCACAGGCCACAGCGGCAGCGAAGCTGTCGGCGGAGTGAACCTGATTTCCTGAATCAACCTCTGCCCGCATGTTTTGCAAAAACGGGCAGACTGCAAGCTTGAAGAGCCGCAGCGCGGGCAGGGCACGCGGGCGACTTCCACACAGCCGGAGCGCTCGGTGGGATCGGCATGGTCCGGAAGATCTTCTCTTCTGCCCAGACAATCGTACACCGCATGTATCCATAAGAGCTGCTGCAGACGGCTGCCTGAGTCATGCACCTTCGGATCTGTAGGCAGAACACCGCAATGTATTCCTATTACCATACCCTCCTTGAACAGAGGACTGCCGGCTGCTACAGTCGGCAAATCGATGTTGTGCAAAATATTCCAGGAATCACCGGCGCGCAAACTTCCCAGAAGGTGCCCCGTCTTGACCCGGGCAACGCCGGTCAGCGGCTCCACGGTCAAGCTGCCTATCTCATCCCATGGCGCCAGAGGCACATGCGGTGCCATCACCAGCGGTTCTATGGGCAGAGGCTGCTTCCCATTTGGCAGCAACATCTCTCTAATTAGATCGGTGCTCTTGAGCTCGCTGAGAGCAGAATAAATTGAGAACTCATCCAGAGCCAGAAGCTGGCAAAGTTGCCCAACAGGCACACCTCCATCGAGCGAAAGCCACAGCGACTTAGCAGCTGATAGAAGTTCTGGCGATAGATTCTGACAATCAAACTCATCCCCTTGCCTCCTGAAAAGCGAGCACTCGCCGCCGAGGACTTCTTTCATCTTCGGCAGCTCATCCATACGCCTGTGCGACTCGAGCAAGAGCATATCAGCCGGGCGCGCTATCGGCTCGGCGACAGACCAGTCAGGTTCCCGCTGAGAAAGAAAGTAAAAGTCCCCACCAAGCTGCTGGCTGACGATTTGATAAATGGCCGTTTCGTTGGAAAGATTCCCGAACTGAGCATAAAGAATTTTGCCGTCGCGGCAAAAAATGCGAGCGCGCGAACGCCGCCGCTCATCTGCTAGAACAAGAACACCCTCCTTGCGGGCATTCGTTATCGTCTGGATGACCGAAGGCAGGTCAAGTTCAGCGAGGCTGCCGCTGAGCCCGGAATTGCGCGCCAGGCGCGGGGCTGAGAGCAATTCGTTCAGGGCGACAAGCTGGTCGGCAGCCAGCCCTTGCCCCGGGCGGCACAATTTGAGCACAGCCAGATTCTGAGGCTGCAGAGCCAGAGCCGGCAGCGGGCTGGCCAGCGATCTGTGCGCCCATTGGGCGGCTTGCTTGAGATTAAATCGAGGATGGAAGACTGCCTCGGCAACACCCCATTCTTGCCGCCCGGCTGGAAAACGGACTTTCAGGGCAGCGAGCCAGTCTTTGAAAAGCACGACCGAATGCGCGCAAGCAACCACAGTATTATCAGCCACAAGGAAGACAGTGCCAAGAATCTCCTCACTCTTGAGCGACCGGTCAATCAGGTAGCCGACACCACCTGCCAACACTTCTAATCCGGCGGTCCGCCCCTCGGGCATGAGTCCTCCCTTGAAAGGGCCTCAACAAACACATCAATATATGTGCCCACTGGAAACAAAATAACAATCTCCCTCCCCGCTCAACGCCCAGCGCACAAACAGGCAAAGCCCGGCCGGGCTTTGCTCTGCCCAGCACTGCCAAGCAGCGCATGTCCCTTAAAGAAGTTACGCAGTGCAAACTGTAAGCTGCCCAGGAATCGGCGCTCAGGCATACAAGACAGCACCTTCTCCTTGACAGCAATGACAGTAGGTACTCTCTCACGCCAGTCCGAGCTTAAATAGCTGCCATAACACTCCTTTGTCCAGTCTGGCAGTGCCTTAGGCAACCAGCCCGGGTATAAGCTCAATGAGGCTCTTCTAGAGCCACCACCTCCACCTGGCGACCCGATGAAACAACCTAGCCACCGCCCCCTGGAAATATTCTGCGATTTCGACGGCACCATCACCACGGGCGATACCATCGTCTACATCATGGAGCGCCTGGCACATCCTGCATGGAGAGAGATCGAAGAGCGCTGGGAACGCGGTGAAATAGGCTCGCGCGAGTGCCTGTCCCTGGAAGTGCCGTTGCTGCATGGCGGCTGGGCGGCTGTCGCCGATGTACTCTCACGAGTGCCCATCGACAAAACCTTTATCCAGTTTGCCTCATGGTGCAAGCAAGAAGACATTCCCCTCAGGATTGTCTCCGACGGCATAGACCGGCTCATCGAACAGATACTGGGGCAGTATGCCATAGAAGTAAATTCCATCTGGTCCAACCACATAGCCGAAAAAGAAGGAAAGCTCTTCATGAAATTCCCCAATAAGAGCTCCGACGATGAATGCAAGTCAGGGATCTGCAAGTGCGACATTCTGCAGCTGGCAAAGCCCGGATCTCTGAAAGTGGTAATCGGCGACGGGCGCAGCGACCTCTGCTGGGCGCAACACGCTGACCTGCTTTTTGCCAAAGCCGCTCTGCTGAAGTACTGCCAGGAAATGGAAATCGACTGCGTGCCCTTTTGCGACTTTGGCACCATACAAACCCGGCTCGAAGCAGAACTCAGCTTGCCCGAAAAGACAGCTGAGCCAAAATAGCCAAAAGATGCCGCTCATGAGAAAGAGCCTGAACGCTCAATCCACCCTGTCCGCCGATTCGCCGCGCAGTCAGCGATATTTAATCCAGGGTGGAAATGCTCAAGGCAGCCACATGTGACAACAGACAAGCGTTGCTGACTTCCAAATGCCAGCGGCAGTCTCATGGCAGGGGCGCACTGCCTGCGCCCCTGCTTCTAACGGTGAACATTATCGGTTGGCTACAAGACGACAAGCCTGACTAATGGTGCCGTTGCGAACGGGCCAGCTGCCCTTTGCGCCCGGCAGCCCGTCCTTCTTCGGATGTAAATTCGTGAGCTGTTCCCTTGGCATGGGCAGCTTTTCCGCCTTTGGAAGATATTTCCCTCCGCCGGTCGGGATCAATCGATGCAAATCCACGCCCGCGACGCACACGCGTTTGCCCCTGAGTTTCCTCCCCGGACAAAGACACCACGACGCCCTGAGCCATTTCGGCTGCCACCGGCATTGCCTCGGACAATTGAATATCTCTTTCTAACATTTTCGTTGCCTCCCACATTCTTATGTCCTGCTTGCAACGCGGACATGTTCTAAACAGTCACTTTCGTATCTATTTCAGTTGCCTCGAATCGATCCATGATGCCTTCGGCGCGATACCATTGCTCACTTGTTTCCGTATGCACGGCAATGAGGACTTTACCTTCAGTCAGGTGTGCCTCATAGACCTTTGCGTCATATTCGGGCACGTCGAAATGAACCAGCGCTCCGGTGATGACGCCGAGCATGCCGCCGGCAGCAGCGCCGCTCAAAGCAGCAAGCATCGGTCCGGCGACAAGAAGCGAGCCAGTGCCAGGCACGGAAATATTGGCAAAACCCACCATGAGACCTCCCACTGCTCCAATAAGTCCACCGGCAAGCATGAGCTTATCCGGTCCTTTGCTCTGCACATGCGCAGCCACGGCACGCAATTCATCGCAGTCGTGTCCGAGGATGGAAATACCGTGCGGATCGAAGCCGCTTACCTTCAGAGCTTCAATGACTTCGCCGGCAATGGTGTAATCATCGAATACACCTACAATTACCTTCCTTGACATGGAACATCACTCCTGTTGAGCCACTTGAGGCTCTCTGAAATGGCAAGCATACTCCTTTCGGATGTGATTTCCTGAGCCTAACTGCCCCTGCCCGACCCGCCCCGCGGATCAAGCATTGCCAGTCCCTGTCAAACCCAGGGCAGCTCAAGTAGATAGTTTGCCTCTCATAACGAGCAGCCGAGCCTTAGGCTGGCACTGTGGTCAGTCCATCGTTGGAATCCTTGACACCACTTTTGTCCTTGACGCCCTTGCGTTGAACAAATTTGCTCGCTCACTGATCATTATCGCCAAACTGTTGAGCGCTCGCTATAAGTTTCTCCATATTCGCCCCGGGGAAAGCCACAATATATGGTGACAGCGCTGTTACAGTCCGGCGCAAGCATCAGCTTGAACACAAGCTTGCGCTTAGAAATGCAACCAGGTGTGGACGAAAAAGCCAATTGCCGCCAGAGCAATGACCAGACAGGTAAGGATACCTGAAAGCATCGCTACAGCCACCGTTTTCACATCGGAGAGGCCGGTAACTTTCTTCAAACCAAAATAAATCAGGGCCCACATATAGAGCACAGCTGCCATACCCACTATCGGCACCCAGCTCAGCAGGAGGCAGACGCCTCCGTATGCGAAGACTCTGAAGCTGGCTTCCCACTGTCCTTTGCCCCCCATTGATTGCGCAAGGAGCATGGCAATGGCAGCGCCGACAAAAACTGCAGCCAGGGAAGATAGGAACGTAAGCCCCAGCGCAGTCCAACTGAAGGTCATTATACCGACCATAAGAGCGTTGACACCGGCAGCGCAAAGATAGAACATTAGCGGATCGCGCATGCCACCGGATTCAGGCATACTGTCGAAAAACTGTCGCGGATGCAATAGAGCCGCCCTGACAACAGACAGAAATTGATTGAAAAATCCTTGCAGTGGAGCAGGCAGGATTTTTTTCGTATCAGTCGGATTAGGTTCTCTTTGTGTATACATCGACAACTCCTGGCTCATCACCTTGCAAAATCAGGCATCCGAAGACAGGCACCATGTCACCTGAAACCACTATAACCGCTCACACGAGGCGCCCGTCGGAGAATGAAACGATTTCATCTGCTTGATCACAGTCTCCCTGGTCAAGAAGCCTGAAGCCGTCTGCTGAACAACAACATGAGTTGCCAGATAATTAGGGCACATCTTAAGAGGCGCAATAAAAATTCAATATCCTTAATTGTTAGCGGAAGTGCCTGGCCCGCTCGAAATCCCGGACAGCGCAGTCGTGCATACCCAGTTTCTCGTAAGCCAGCCCCCGCAAGTAGTAAGGCTCTTTTCTTTCCTGCCCCATGGCAATCACTTGCGTGAGATCATCCACTGCCTTCTTGTACTGTCCCAGTTTGTAGCAAGCCACCCCCCGGAAAGCAAAAGCATCCACAAGGGTCGGATCAAGAGCCAGTGCCTGGGTCCAGTCCTCCACCGCCTTTGCGTCCTGACCCAGCCTGGTGTAAGCTCTGGCGCGCGTCATAAGGGCGTCTTTGTCGACTCCGCCCAGTGAAAGAGCCTTCGTGCAATCCTCGACAGCTTTCTTATAATCATCCAGTTGATTGTCATCAGCAGCACGAAAGAGATATGCCGCAGCTATCGCTGGATCAAGCCTGATGGCAGCATCACAATCCTGCCGGGACTGTCCAAATTGCCCGGCGTGATACTCACATTGACCCAGAACAGCAAAGGCGCGCGCGTTTGCCTTATCGCAACTGATAGCCTGATGGCAATCCTCAGCCGCCTGCCGCCACTGCTTGAGACTGGTATGGCACTGCGCCCTCAGAGCATAGGCGCAAGCCAGCTGCGGCTGCAAGCCCACGGCCCGGTCGAAATGTGGCAGAGCATCGGCTGCTCGTCCCTGCCCCAGCAAGTCTGTCCCCTGGTCAAGCTCCATCCTCGCCGACAGTCCGGCGCAACCTGTGACGGTCAAGGACAAAGTCAGGGCAAGAACCGGTAAAACCGCCTTGAAAACACAGCTACCTCTTCGATTGCTTACTGGCATTGCCGACTCTGACTACTACATTGAGAATCGTAGCAGACCAGGGTGAATAAGCAGCGACCGAAACATCAAGGAGCAACCTGCTTTCTTGCAGCACTGCCGGCACAGGCAGGCAGATGGACGACGCACGACAAACAGGCAACCGGCAGCGCCTGAAATACGCCCTTGGACAGGAAGGATTTATCCCGTCACCATGCGGAATGCCGCTGATGGGCCGTAGCGCGAGCCATCAGTCAGCTGCTGCACATGATCGCTGGCCTCCATGCCATTGCCGAGATAGACGAAAATATGCCCCCACTGGTGTCCGGCAGACCGCCCGCGCACAACCACATCGCCCGGCTGCAGATGGTTGAGATCAACGCGTTTGAAGCGCGGGTCGTTCTCGAAAAAGCCTCTGGTGTCGGCGGCATTGCCTGAGAAATGCACACCCAGCTTGGACAGAGCCGTCTCGACTCCGCGAGCACACCAGCCGACGGTGCCCATATTGCGAGCGGTATGTTCGGCCACCTGGGCGATTTTCGCCCCCATAGGCGAAGAGCCATCCCACTCGATCACCGATTTATCGTCTGACAGCTGCCGTGCTTGCGCCAGTCCGAACAGCCTCTGGGCAGAAAGCATGTATTGCTTGTTTTCCGGATTGGACAGATCTGCCTCGGTCAGCTTGTCCGGGCTCTTGTCGAGCGCGAAGCCGAGGGCAACCTTTCCGGGGTTCAAATCGGCTTTATGGGCAAAGTCCTTCACAAGGTCAGTGCCGATGGTCTCTTGAAGCTCCTTCGGCAAGAACTTGCTCACATCGGCAGCAGTCACATCGCCGTTGCCGCCTTTAAGCTTGCCGACGAAGTCTTTGAAGCCTTCCTGGAACTTAGGATCCTTCATCTTCTGACCAAGTTCCTTGGGCAATTTGCCTTCGGCAATCAGCTTATCCAGCTTGCTCCAGTCAGGCGGATCGCCAAGCATCTCCATGAGCCAGGAAGATATCATTTGATGCGACAGCCCGTAGCGGCCCACACGATAGCTGCCATCGGCATGCCGCCGTACTGTCTCATAAGGGTGCGCCTTATCGGCATTGAACATGCCGGCAATGGCGTCTTTCATTGCCATTACAGGCTCGCTTTCATTCTTCTGCTGCGGGACTGTCCGCTCAGGGAAATAATCGCCGGCCTCCTTGCGGCTCATCGTCCCGTGACCGCCGCCGCCGAAGCGACTCATGTTTTCCATCTGGCGGTGGGTTTCAGGGGAAAAATTATCAGAGGGTGCCGCCTGCCTGGCGACACCGTGCTTGACCCCATCTGAAACCAGTCCTTGATTGTCCTCCACATTCACACCATTTCTGGTGCTGTCGGGATAAAGCTGCTTCAAGCGATCGTCCAAATAAGAAACTAGACTGTCCACGCTCTTCTGCTGCTCGTCGGTGGGCTTTATCTGCCCGGACTCACGAGCCACCTGAATGACAATTTCACCGTGCGGATTTTTCTCTGGATCGTTAAGGACTTGCACCTTTCCGTCTTTCTGGATGACGAAATCCGGCTTGACAGACGCACGATTCGGGTCCTGATTCAGGTCTTCGAACACTACCTTTATCTTAGGTGATTCAGCAGTCCTGTCGGTCGGCGCCGTGCGCTCGGAAGGAAGTAGATTGCGCTCAGAGCTGGCATCGGCTCCGGCAGGCAAAGTCTTGCTCCCGTCAAATGCCGCCGAGGGACCTCTGCCGCTCTGACGATCAGCAAAACTGACAGCAGGCTGGTCCTTGCTGTCGCCAGGCTGAACGGTCTGCTGGGAAGTCCTTCCAACTTCGGTTTCTCCATATCGGTCGTAATGCCCGGAAGTGGTTGCCAGATGCTGGGCAGTGTCTTTGCCGTCCAGCAGTTTGCCATCCTTTATCAGGCTCTCGACACTCTTGTGCGCATCCAGCCTCTCGAAATCGCCCTGACCGCCACGGTCAGTGTGAGAAGCTTTGACCGCCTTGCTCTCGGAATGAGTAATGTGCACAACAGGCAAACCGTCCCCACCGCTGCCCTGTCCCGATTGCTCGCTTACGTGGGCTGTCCGCTGGACGTCGCTGCCATGACCTTGCTGCCGCAAAGAATTGGCATGATTCTGCAAATGGTGCTTGGACCCTTCAGCAGCTTCATGATGCTGTAAGTGATGGCTTTCAGAACCAGCTTCGGAGGCATGATGATGTTGTTGATGCGCTCCGGCACCTTTGTGATGGTGATGGTGTCCCATAGTAACCGAAACCTCTGGTTCATAGCCGCGATTGCCCACATTCGCTGGCCCTTAGCGAATTGTAGTTCTAGCTATACAGTAAGTTAAGATCTTGGACTACGTAGTTTCCCCATAATCAGATTAATTGTGGGACAAATCCAGAACAAAACGGCAGTCATTGCCCAAACGACAGAAGCCGACCTCAGCTCCACAGGCTTTGTGAACACCCTTTTTTCTGCAAGACTGTGCAAAAACCTAGAACCTGTCCAGTCACTTCTCCCTCAGCCGGGGCTCCTCGGCTGAAGCCAGGACAGCCACGCAGCAGGCGGAGTCTGCAGCACGCCCTTCGCCGTTACCTGAGACTGCCTCATCCAGAACATGCTCGCACAGGGCAGCAGAAGGCTCCTGCGCGCAGACGACAGAGTCTACCAGCCCCCTGACTGAATCGACGAGCGCCTCCTCAGATGTCTTGCCCTTGGTGAGAAAGCGGGTCAACCCCAGAGTCAATCGCTGCCTCTGGCTGGAAGAGAGCTCTTCTGCGGAATAGACTATCAGTGGAACGCCAGAGAGCCTGCCGTCTTTCTGCAAGACTCTCACCACCTCAAAGCCATCGAGGTGAGGCAAGCCGACTTCCAGAACAATCACATCCGGGCGCCAGCCCATGGCAAGATCAATAGCGTCGACGCCGTTGCCCACGGCCCGACATTGCACAGGCAGCGCTTTCAACTGCTCCTGGATCACGGCTCGCTGACCGGCATCAGCATCGATTACGAGCACACGTCTTCGCCGCGGCAGGACTACAGCACGATCAACAGCCGCATGCAGATTCTCAATCTCAAAAGGCTTCGCCAGCCAGTCGAAGACAGACGTCCCGTACTCTTGTTCTCTGGCTCGGGTCCCAGTAATGACAATCACAGGAATCGAGGACTGGAGCCCATCCACCTGCAAGCTCTCAATCACATCAAATCCGCTGCCGTCCGGGAGCACGAGATCCAGGACTACCGCATCAAGACAGCATTGAGAGAGAATCTCCAGCGCTTGCGCCCTGTCATAAGCCCGCAAGCAGTAATATCCGGCCTGAGATAGATTGATAGCGATAGTCTCAGACAGCTCGCTATCGTCTTCGACAATGAGCACACACGGAGAATCCGACGCTCTCAGGCAAGCTTGCCCCGGCATGCTGGCAGGGTCTGCATCCTGGCAAATGGATACAACTGGCTGGCTGTCCAACTGTTGCAAAGCAACAACTGAATCCTCCGTTGCCGCCACCAATGTGTTCTGCTCAACTAATTCCTTCTGCGACGCTTTCTTCGTGCCGCACGAAAGAAATTCTTTTGAAACAGCTACCATGTCTGTCCCACCATTATTCAAGTTTTTCTGGTAGCTGCCGACAAAAACACCGGAGGAGGAGGAGGAAGCGGCAACAGCCTGCTTGTTTTCGTCTGCTTCTGCTGCCGGCTTGCCAGCTTCTTGCTCCGGGGCAAGCGGAATGGCAAACCAGAATGTGCTCCCTCTGCCCACCTGGCTTTCAACCCCAATTTGACCGCCATGCTCATGCACGATAGCCCTGGAAATAGCCAGTCCGAGCCCGGTGCCTTCGGCGCTGCGAGAATCGGATGAATCAAGTTGCTGGAAGGCTGAAAAGAGCTTTTTCTGCTCCTCGGCGCAGATGCCAGCTCCCTGGTCGGAAATTGCAAAGACTACTGCACCATCGCCCCCCACTTCGACAGCTACTTGAACGGAGGCCCCCTCAGGCGAAAACTTGATTGCGTTCTGGATGAGGTTGGAAAGGACCTGCGTTATGCGATCTGCATCGGCATGAACAGATACTGAAGGTGCCTGGATAAGACTCAGTCCAACATTCATCTGGCAAGCAAAAGCCTGCATGGACTCAATTGCTGACTCGGCAAGAGTCTTTGCGGCAAGGGTCTGGCAATGGAGCTCGAGTTTGCCGGCTTCTATTTTGCGCAGATCCAGTATGTCGTTCACCAACCTGACGAGGCGCACGGAGCTTGTCCTGGCCACTTTAATTAGCTTGACTGCAGAATCCGAGTCAATCTTGACTATACCCTCATCGATGAGAGAAAGGGCCCCGCGGATAGAAGTAAGAGGCGTCCGCAATTCGTGCGACACAGTCGAATAAAACTCGCTTATCCGTTTCTCCATTTCTTTGCGCTGGGAGATATCTCGCAAAATTATGGATACGCCAGGCAATCCTCCCTTAAGATCACCTACTGGCGAAACAGTCATCGAAACATCTATTATCCGCCCATCTTTGCCCGCCACTTGCACCTCACGCTCCTGTGCAATCTCTCCTTTCTCCACTGCCTGGACAATTGAGTGAGCAAGGGCATGACAGCTCTCAGGAAAAAGAGCCGAGAACTTGAGCCCGAGCACCTCTGATAGGCGATAGCCAAACATACTGATTGCAGCTGCATTAAAGGATTCGATGATACCGGAAGCCGAACTGGCGATGATGGCGTCGTGAGAATACTCGACAATAGCAGCCAGACGCTGGTTGGACAGCTCAGCGATTTTCCTGTCGGTGATATCTTCAATGGTGCCCACATACCCCGTCACACTCCCATCAGCTCCCAACAAGGGACGTCCCAGTCCGCGCACCCAGCGGCAAACTCCCGCAGGGTTGACGATGCGGTACTCCATAGAATATTCCTTCCCCTCATAAACAGCAGCCAGAGTTTGGCTGAACAGCCATTGCCTGTCGTCAGGATGTATTATCTCCAGCCAGTTGAATCCACAACCTTCCTCCAGGGTCTGTCCGCCAATTTCTTGCAAGCGACAATTAGAATAGATGCCAGCGTTGGTCTCATCTGTCATAAAAATTCCCAGAGGAGCCATATCGCACAAAAGCTGGAATTTGCGCTCGCTTACTTCGGCCTCCTGAATCTTCAAGAGCAAATCCTCCTCCAGCTGCCTCACCACAGCTAAACCCGAGTCATCCTGACAAACATTGTCCTGCTTGAACGGGGTGTAAGCTGCCGATGTTCTCAAGATCATCAAGACAGCAAATGCAGCCACAGCGAGCGACACCAGAGAAAGGGGCACAACTGCCAGTATGGAAAGTTTGAGCCTGAGAGCCTCAAGCATCATTGCCAGGACAAAACCGGACAACCACAAGCAAATGAGCCCCAGAGGCAACAGCTGCCCCTGAGCAAAAGACGCCGGGCGCGCTTGCCGAGCGCCCCCTATTGAATCCCTTGTCTTGCGAGTACTTTCTCTTTCTCCGTCACTGTCTCCGGCGTTCATAATCTGGTGCCTCGTTTCTCAATCCCGGGTTACCTTATTGATTGTCCAGCTGCTACCTTGCCCTGAAGCAGGGTCTTTGAGCCACAGGCTCAGCGCACTTTAATATGGGGCGCGTGGTAGCATCTTTCCGTCGTTATCATATTTTCGAAAACGTGGTCTCCTCCCAGATAATGCAGGCAGGCAGCCATCTTCAGAGCCCGACTCCAGAGATGACGTTCGGTGGGACTAGCGCTTTTTCTCAGGCAGCTACACAGCTTGCTTCCTTTCAGAGCCGATATCATCTGGAAATGTCCGGACATCATTACAGTTCCGTCAGCCAGTTTGCCGACAGCGCTGTCCTGCCTCAATACGGCATCGGAGCTGAGATGTTCCGTCAGGGAAGCTTCGTCTTGCGCGGCGATAATCTCCTGCCCGGCTCTCAAAGAAAAGCCCGCTGTCCCCGGACCGCTCACTTTTATGGCATCGGCTGATGTCTCCCAGAGGACTTGCAATTGCAAGAAATGCTCATTGCCGGACAGAAAGATCATCGCACCTGGTTTGACTGTCACGGTCCACTGCCGCAATTTGAATTCTGTTTTTTTGCGCAAACAAATCAGAGCTTCCCCATCAGGATGCACAACCTGTCGCGACAGTGTCTGAGCACTATCTAAGTCTCCCAGAAAGAAAACCGAGCCCACAGTCGTTTCTAGCCTGCGCATACGCCTTTCACTTTGCTGCCACACAGAAAGAGGAGCCGCCGGGGCAAAACTAATGAGTGCGGATTGTCGCTCAGTCCAATCACATTCTTTGCCACATAAAGCCACGGATGCGCAAGACCTGTTTTCCTCTGCCGCTGTCCGCGGCAGGCAAGGAACATTTGCAGCAAGTGAACACGGCACAAACAGGAGGCTCATGCCCAAAATGAAAGACAGAGCCCACAAAGGGCATATACGCCCGCTTGAGTTGGCTAAATACCTGAAACAATTTCGCCAGCAAGACTTGAACCAGTTCTTGAGGCAGTTGTTCTGGCGACAAATTATCTCAGCCAGCCTGCATCCTGTATTCATAAATATGGGAAAGAAAACACTGTTCATAGCTGCCCCTTTTTTGACTGCACATCCTGAGGACTGGCACTTGCTAAGCCCTGTTTCTGCCACTCCCTCAAGCACACACAGAGGCAGCACTAGCTAAGTTGCGTGCACGAAAGACATTGCACAGATCATCCATTTCCCTGGCAAGCCCGACTGGATCGAAAGGCTTGCTTATCACTCCGGCCACTCCAAGCTCTGAATAAGCGCTCATTTCCTGAGACTGCACTTTAGCCGTCATGAAAATCACCGGGACATCCTCAGCCAGCCCGCGCTTTCTGATAGCTGCCAGAACGGACATCCCGCTCATCCCTGGCATCATGACGTCAAGCACAATCAGATCCGGTCTTTCTTTCTCTAGAATGGCGAGAGCTTCTTCTCCGGATGCGGCAGTCACTACTTGCCACCCGGCTCCTTCGCTCAAGGACAGATCGGCGATGAGACGTATACCGGCGTCATCGTCGACAATCAATACGCTGCGCTCTCTCATGATTTGTATCTCCTGGCTACTGCTCCATATCTAGCGTCGCTGAGGCACAGGCTTTCTACATCCCCGCAATGACGCAATTCAGCCAGGCACCAAACGGGTGTACGAATCCATCAGAGGATAACGGCACACCCGCAAGAGCTAACAATGTCCCCGGTAAGGATGATTGCAGACATCCACTGGCAATTCTCTGGGCAGGGGAAGCCGGGTTCTGCGCCGGACTCAGATGCCGGACACGGCACCGTATCCGGCATCTGAGTTTTAGGAGCTGGACGGAAGAGAGATTCAGACACCGCCGAAGCCGACCGACGGCAGGGCAGAGGCACCCTGCGCAACAGCCGTTGCCGACTGGCTGAAGAGCTGGAACCTGGATCTTATTGCCTTTGGATCACGATCGACAACGCCGATACATTCGTCAGGTAGACCCATCTCCCGCCCGACTTCCTTGAAGTCGATGCCTCCGCATTTAACTCCCATGAAAAAAATGCGGTGCTTTTCCATGGCGAGCATGTCGCTTACGACCCGGGCGACATCTTGAGCTTTCATCCGGCCATCGTTATTACCGCCGTCGGTCATGAGCAAGGTGACCGAGCGCGTTTGCACTCCATAGGTGTCCTCCCACCATTTCGTGCGCGCCAGAACACTCCCGAGAACCTCCAGACAGCGGTCATAAAGCGGCGTACTCGATCCATGGATATAGCCTTGCTTATCCAGACGCGGTGCGGCTTTCAGAGCACCCCACTGAAATTCATCACAATCGCCTGTAATCTTGCGTACATATTTAGAATGCGAATTGATCAAAGCCGTGAGCGATTCGATTGAGTTGACGGCTCGAGCGGAAAGCAAAGCATTGACCACCAGGTTGTGCCCTTCGATCACGGCAAGGTGATTGCCGTTGTTTTCCATGGACGGAGTGTTGTCCAAGAGCATGCACAGCTGAGTCTGATCTGTGACTTGCGGCTTGACGGCAAGCAAGCTCATCGTGCGGTTGATCCGCGCCGAAAGCCCGCTGAGCAAAGCCGCCGAACCAGGCGATATTTCGCCGGCATTTCTTGCGTCGCTGAATAGTTCTGAAGCATCCGGTACTTGTTGATTCATGATTTTATACCTCTCAAATTGCTGCTTTCCAAGTAATCTATACTTGACCGGCAGCAAAGATCTCCTTCTTGATTCCGGGCCAGTCTTCCATTGGGACTTGGGAGCTGACGACATTCATGCCAGCTTTCCTGAAGTCTTCCATGGCCTCTCTGCCCTGCTTCTCGAAGCCCGGCACAGGCGATGTGCAGTCTTCGAGAATATAGACACGCCTTGCCAGGGACTGGTCCTGTGCTTTGATTTTCTTGAGAATGTCGTAAATAGCTGCACGCACACAGTGCGATTCAGCCTCGCCGGCAATAATCAAGACTTCGTATTTGAGAAGATCCTCGATTGCCTTGTCGGACTCCTCGCCCACCACCACCCCGTCATGAGCACGGCTTATCTCAGTACCGAAAGGCGAGTAATACTCGCTCAAAGGCAGGTCGCCTTTGATGCGGTACTGGGTCCGGCTCCACCGGGCAATGTCGTGGAAGTCGACCGCCACCTGCAAAGACGGAACCAGAGCATGTCCGGGGCTGCCCAGACGCCCGTGAATCGGCCAGACAACAAGAGGTGGTTTCCCAAGCCGCGCCAGCTCCTCCGTGTAATGGATTGCATAGCTCTGGAGCCAGGGCAAATATTTCATATCACCGAAGAGGATATAGGCCATCTCCGGATTGACGAAAAATCGCTTGCCCACATCGACCGGCAGAATCACGGTAAACCCGGCCGGATGAGCGCCTGCGAGGTCGACCCAGAAGAGAGGATGAAAAATCTGAAACAGATAATGCGTATCCAGGGTAACAATAATATCGCTAAGCACTTTCAAGTTGCGATAAATAAATCGGCAAATATTTGAAGTATCACTAACTGAAGCCGGAGCAATGGAAAGCTCGCCATCATCGAGACAGAAAGTCTTTTGCTGATCGATAACCGCAAGGGCCACAGGACAGACATCCTTGCGCCGCGGGGCAATTTTGTTCTCCTGGCGCCAGAGGCTTGCAGCAGCAATTATCTCGTCGTACTTAGGTGTGAAGAATTCTCCTGTCCGGAACTGATTGAACAGAGCCGGGCAAGGGAGCTCATAGTGCCGCAAGGTCTGCGCGGTGGGAAATTGAGTTGTATTCGATTGCATGATTATCTCTCCTTCTAATTTGAATTCCATCTTCAAGTCGTAATCACTTTGATCTCGTGACTTGTCCAGGCAAAAAGCCCCTCGACTCCGAAAAGCAGGTTGTGCTCGGGGCTGACGAGCCCGCGGGTCCCGCTGTAAGTCCTAGTTTGCACAAGGCGATCGCCGGCGCGCTCTATCTGGACAACACCAGCGGCAGTGGCTACAAGAAGCGCTTCCAGTGTCAAGCCGGAGGCAAGTGGAAAGGAAGCTGCGCATTTTCCGGCGGTGGCGCCAAGCCACGAATCATCGCCGTCGTCGGCAAGGGCGCAGGCAAGGACCTCCCCGTTTCTGTCGATCAAGGCACAATGCCTGACCAGACGCCTTAATTCTTGACTGGTTACAATCAGCCAGAGCGCGTTTGCACTAAAAAAGCATGAAACATCGACAAGCTTGCCCAGGACCGGGGCGATATCGACAGGAATCCGGGCAACACTCGTGTTTTGAGTCTCAAAGAGAAAGGCCCGGCGAAACTCGCCAGCCTGCCATAAGCCAAAGCCAAAGGCCGGACCGAGAAAGATCATTGTCTGCTGGCTGAGCACTTCGGCGATTTGCCTCAGACCGGCGGAAGAGCCAAGATAAAGCTGCCCGTTGTCGACAAAACAATAGTGCTCGCCATTGGCAGCAATTACCGCCTGCCTGCCCCGGAATCTCTCGGCAGCAACAGCTTGCGGCTCCGCCGCTGGATTCAAAAGAAAAGTCCGCCCGGACAATGAGACTAAAGTAGCATCTTTATGTATGCAAAACGAAAGATCCCTGTCGAGGGCGCCGCGCAGGACGACAGAATCATCTTCACGAAGGAAAAGCCCGTCCTGGTAATAGACATAGCGCAGCCTCCTGCCTTGGTGGGTAACTTTTAAAATCAGTCCCTCTGTGGCAAATACACGACGGGCAGTCGCTCCGGAAGCAACGATTGCCGGCGCGACAACCGCTGCTTGCAAGCGGCCGATACCCTTGTCGAATTTGAGGCTTTCAAGAAACCGGCGCGGGAACGGCTTGCGCACATCTCTTTCGATGAGATCGATGAAAAACTCGGCAATGGCATCAGGCAGAATGTTCAGCGGGAGTCCGGCTGCAGGATATTGCACCTCCTTGTGAAATACGGACACCCGCCTCAGCGGTCTTTCTTCAGGGCACAGGCGGTGTGAGGGATCAAAGGGCTTGTACACGCCGCCATAAGGATGCACGAAAAGCAGACATTCGAAAAACAGAATCGCAAAGGCGTACCAGTCCGTATCCGGACAATGAGGGCTGACCATCTCAGGCTTGCTTGCTGTAGGATTGCAGATCAGTGGATCGACATACCGTGGGCAATAAGTAGTCGAGAGAAATGGGCCGAACTGCATGCTGTCTGCATCGACCAGATAAGCTGACGTGCCCTCGACGAGCACATTGAGCTGGTTGAAGTCACCAATGACAATTTGAGCGTCATGCAGCCTGGTAAGAGTATCGTGCAGGTCTTTGAAGATTGACACCACGGCATTTTGATCGATGCCGCCGCTTTCCCGAAAGGTCCTGTTGGCAAACTCGTGCAACGAATGAGCGTTTTTTACAAGAGCCATCGTATAGCCAATTATCCTAGCCCGGCTATCCCTGGTATCAAATGCCAGTTTCTGCGGCACAATCACGCGTGAAGGCAAGCCGGTCGGAAATTGCCTGAGCTTGCCTTGCAGGCGTTCCAGACGCTGGCAGGCAGCCTGACGCAAAGTGCACGCCTGCGCTGATTTGCCGGCGAACTGAGGATGGCTGGGACTCTTGTATAGCTTGAGGGCAACGGCAGGATCAATTCTATAGACTTCAGCTTCGCCTCCCTCGCCAATGAGGTCGCTGGCTCTAAGGACAAGCTGGCGATCATCGACAAAAACCTGGTTCATGTCTCTGTCTCCCACGACTTGGAAGGGAAAACCCCGCGACGGAAGGTCCCATCAGTCTTGCGCCGAACGACAACCACAGTAGTGTCGTCATCCAGAAGTCCGTGCTCGCGCTTCAGGAGCGGGACATTTCCATCGCCTTCTCTTTGTCCCTGTGCCGAGAGCTTCGTCACTTGGCTATTTATCTGGCGCAACCAGGCAGTGATCAAGTCGGCGCCCGGCTCACCGAAGAAGCGATCCAGAAGCCAGAGCTGAGAGAGCGGCCCGACCGGGCGCGACTTGCCAGGCAGGCAAGCTTTCTCAGCGCCTATCAGTCCGATCACGCCGTCTGTGCCAATCAGGACTGACTTTAGCTTCCCTGTCGGCACTATTTTCTGGATCTTAAAGCGCAGCATCGCCACCTCATATGCGGATCTCATCAAGGCATAAGCAAGATAAGGCGGAGCATTTCCCTCGAAAGGCCCGATTTCCACAATTTCATCGTTGAGACCAAAAACACCGTCGCCCAGCGAAAAGACGACAGTTACAGCCGGCAATATCAAGACTCCGACAATAGTAAAAAGGAAATAGCTCTGAAGCACTTGCGCCAGAGCCTCAGATCCTCCGCCTGTGTCTGTGCCCGTTCCGGTGCTGGTGCCTGCTCTGTCCCCTGCTCCTGCCATTTGAACCGCGATGTCGTCAATCTGGCGGAGAACCTGACAGCGAGCTCTCTCCAGTCGCAAGAAGATCTCTTCCCTGTCAGATGGGGTCAAAAGTTGTCCATCCTCTATAACAGATTCATAAACGGCTTTGACGATGAGCCTCGATCCTATGGCTGCGCCCACCTCCGAATGAGCACTGCTCCCGCAGCCATCACTGACGGCAGCCACAAGGCAGCGGTCGCTTGCCAGAAATTCGTTGGCATCCTGATTGTTTTTTCCTAAGAGCAGGTTCCCAGATCCGATATGCCGCCTGCCCGGGACGCTGCCAGTTGCTATCTCGAAATCGGACAACATAAGACACTCCTGTTCTATCTCTGCCTTGCAGCACAAGCCACCGAGCCCGAGCCACCCGCTTGAAGCAGGAGGACGAGGAGGGCGACAAGCCAATCTTTTACGCTTGTTCCTGGATTATTTATCGTTATTTCTACGATAACTCAAATAATCCAAAATATCAAGTGTCTCGTTTCCCGTTTCCCGTTTTGTCGTTGACGACTTCAGAAAGAATCTCTTATCCGGCAGAGAGTAGTCCAGGCAGCCTGCAACGTCTTTATATTTTACGTCGTTCTTACGCTTTCACTGAATAGATATTAATCGTCCGGTTGTCGCCAACCTGCTACCCGGCTCTTCTGTGAACAGTCAAGAAATCTGGGCGAAGACTTCCTGTCCAGGCAAAAGAAAACGTGAATTTGTCAATGCCAACATCTTACCCA
>JAHFBI010000359.1 GCA_023250095.1 Candidatus Melainabacteria bacterium | reverse complement strand
TGGACGTGCCAAGCTACGGCGAACCGTCTTGAGAATACTGATCTGGCGGCTGGCCGGAGCCAGCCGCTCCTGAGGAAGAACCGTTTGAACCTGACGACGAGCTAGCTCCAGCAGCCGGACTTACGCCCTGATTCTGCTTGCCTGAGTTAATAATCGACTTGACCAGCGGGTCGCTGAGGGGGCTTGGCAGCTTAGGCGTCTCTTGCGGATAAAGTTTCAAATAGAGCTCTTCTGAAAGCCAGGATTGGAGATAGGGACGAGCCACCTGGGCAATCTGCCCTCTTCCTCCCAGAAAGAAGAACCAGACGAAGCCAGACAGAACAATCAGCCCGAATATGCCGCCCCCCGGAGCAGGAGCTGGCTTTCTATCGCGCTTGGGATCGAAAAGTTTGGTCATAGCGTTTCTTACTCTAGCACGCCTGTCTTCAGATACCCAGGTAGCGAGCAAGAACCACGAGCTTGCGAGTTCTTTGTTGAATGAGCACGTATTTGCTGAATCCGATTCTTACTAATGTCATTGTCCGATCCACCGCTGAGAGCCTGTAGCGTTTCACCCACGAAAGAAGGATAGCTTTGCCCAGCAAAGACTTGTATGTGCAATGGCATAGACCTGACTGTGCAATTATGCAGTCTTTGACCAATCAACATAGGCGAACTTTGCTAAACCTGCCTGCCAACAGCTATTGCCAGGGTGCAAGCAAAGACTTTGCTTGCGCCCTAAAATCGAATAACTGTAACCAGGTTCAATGCAAACAATCGATTCGCACGCAGCTGGCAAGACTTGAACGCCTCACGAGAGCCGCCAGTGAGTCTTGGTGACATCGCCACCTATCAAAGTGTCAATGCGGACCGCCGCTGCCGCTCACCAGACGCCCGTAAACATCCTTTTGCTCGCTCATGGCAGCAACGTCATGAGCCCTAAGTTTGCAAGCAACTTCACCATACGAATAAGTTTGGGCGGGCCCCTCATAAGCTCTGGAAGCTGGAGTGCGAGCGAACTTGACAGAAGCGCTCACTTCAGAGGTCGATCGGCTGGGGGCTGTGTTTTCGAAGTGGTACTGGCGTTGCGGCAGAGCCACTTTCGCTGGCTTGACATAAATGCCGCCGGATGGTTTCTTGACAAGCGGTTTGCCGCTAGCGTCCATGCCCGGCGCTACCCGCACATAACCCTGGTCGTAATTGGTAACGGGCATCCAGGTCCAGTGGCGAAGGTTAGGATCGCCATCGGTGAGCGACTTTTCCCAGCCCGCTGAAGAATGTGAGCCGGTAGTCACTCTGTATGTATAACCGCGCTTGAGGCCATTTTGCACTTGAGTCTTAACGACAGGGCCGTTATTGCTCGCCCGTGGCTCGTCGAGCTCGAATCCCTGCGCGCGCGCCGGAGCAATACTTGCAGCTGCAGCTGCCATAACTATCAAAGTCAACTTGCTTAGTAATTTGCCTGGGGCCATCGATTGACATCCTCCTGCTGGCATATTTATACGAGAAGAGCGCTTTCTGGACAAGTTAGAATTTCGTGAAAAAAACGTGAAATGCCGCCTGGACATTACCTTTCAGACCCAGAGCCGTCCGGTAAAACCTGTTATACGCTCAACACAAGAACCAGTATGCAAAAAAGTCATTACCTGCCGGTTACTGGCTTGTGACGCGCCTGTGACCTTATCAGCCGGCGCGGGCAAGGGCTCACTCAATCACCTGAATGTCAGTTGCCTGGCTTGCCTTACAGAAACCAGGGCTTTGTTAAGCCGTGCTTGCTGAGCCGGCCCGCTTCTTATAGACTTGGAAACCACATGAGATAAATCCTCCTTTCTTAATGGCTATGCTGTTAACTTGAAAGACATACAAACGGTATGACGTATGACGGCGATGGATTTTTTGACAGCGCTCAAAGAGAAGGTCCTCATCTTTGATGGGGCCATGGGCACGTCTATCCACAAATACAATCTCTGCCTCGATGACTATCTCGGACTGGAGAACTGCTCGGAGATTCTTGTTGAAAGCCGCCCGGATGTCATAGCAGAGATTCACGAAAGCTATCTCTCGGCCGGCTGCGATGCCATCGAGACGGACACCTTCGGCGGCTCGCCAGTCGTGCTCGCCGAATTTTCCCTTGCTGAAAGAGCTTACGAGCTGAACAAGAAGGCAGCCGCCCTCGCGCGCAAAGTCGCCGCCGATTTCTCTTGCGCCGGACATCCTCGCTTTGTTTCCGGCTCTATCGGCCCGACAACCAAACTACCTTCGCTCGGTCACATAACATTCAGGCAAATGAAAGATGCCTATTACCAGCAAGTATCCGGGCTGGTGGACGGCGGCGTTGATCTGCTGCAATTTGAAACGGGGCAGGACCTCCTTCAAGCCAAAGCTGTAATAGCAGCCATGGAGGAGTATTTCAAGAAGATCGGCCGCCGGCTGCCGGTGATTGTCTCGGTGACCATAGAAGCGCCGCCGCTTGGCACCATGTTGACCGGCTCGGATATTTCAGCGGCCCTTGTCGCTCTCAGCCCATTCGCCGTCGATGTCATCGGTCTCAACTGCGCAACCGGTCCGGCAGAAATGATCGATCCCATCGGCTACCTTTGTCAGAATTCGCCCAAGGCAGTCTCTGTCCTGCCCAATGCCGGTCTGCCAGAAAATATTGACGGACAGACCGTATACAAACTCACGCCCGATGATCTGGCCAACGCGCTCAATAATTTCGCGCGCAAGGTAGGAGTCAATATTATCGGAGGCTGCTGCGGGACGACGCCCGAGCACCTGAAGCGCGTGTGCGAAGTAGTCGGGGCGGTGGCGCCAAAAAAACGCCAGGTGACTTTGACCCCGTCCGTTTCCAGCCTCTATACTGCCGTGCCGATGTCCCTTGATATGCCCCCTTTGATGGTTGGCGAACGTACCAACACAAACGGCAGCAAAAAGTTCCGGCAGCTGCTACAGAAAGAAGACTGGGACGGCATGGTGGCGCTGGCGCGCGAGCAGGAGCGCGAAGGAGCGCACGTACTAGACGTGTGCGCAGCTTATGTCGGGCGCGATGAAGTGCGCGATATGTCTGTTTTTATCCAGCGGCTCAATACCGAGTCGCAAATTCCTCTCATGATCGATACAACGGAATATCCCGTCCTCGAATCATCTCTCGAGCTCATAGCAGGCAAGCCAATCGTCAATTCCATCAATCTGGAAGACGGCGAGAAAAAGATGCTGCACAAAGTCGATCTTCTCACTCGCTTTGGCGCAGCCGCCGTCGCGCTGACCATAGACGAGTCCGGCATGGCCAAGACTGCCCGCCAGAAAATGGACATTGCCCGGCGGATTTTTGATCTGGCGGTTGGCGCCGGACTTTGCCCGAACGACATCATCTTCGACGCGCTGACATTTACTCTTTCGACTGGCAATGAAGAAGATCGTCGCCTCGGGCTGGAGACGCTTGAGGCCATAAAGCTCATCAAAGAAAATCTTCCTGGCGTCAAGACCATTCTAGGAGTCAGCAATATCTCCTTTGGTTTCGATCCTCATATCAGGCAGATACTCAATTCAGTTTTTCTCCACTGGGCAGTCGAATCCGGACTGGACATGGCCATCGTCAATGCCCAGAAAATAGTGCCGCTTTACAAAATCGACGAAGCCGAGCGGGAATACCATCGCAAGCTCATCTTTGACGAGCGGACAGCTGATTACGATCCTCTTTTTGCTTTGCTCGATTTCTACAAATCGAAAGAACGCAAAGATGAGGCGCCGCGGGCGGCAGCATCATCTCAGCGAATCGAAGCTGTGCTCAAGGAGCGCATCATCGACGGCAACAGGGTTTCTCTCGAGAAAGATCTCGGCATCGCTCTAAAACAATATGCTCCTCTCGAGATCATCAACAACATCCTGCTCGACGGAATGAAAGTTGTCGGCGATCTCTTCGGAGCAGGCAAGATGCAGCTCCCGTTCGTTTTGCAGTCCGCCGAGACGATGAAAGCAGCAGTATCCTATTTGGAGCCCTTCATGGAGCACAGCCAGAGCAGAGCGCGCGCGACAATGGTGCTGGCTACGGTCAAAGGAGACGTACACGACATCGGAAAGAACCTTGTCGATATCATCCTCACAAACAACGGCTACCGTGTGATTAATCTCGGTATCAAACAACCTGTCGAGAATATCATTGCTGCTGCCTTGCAAAACAAAGCCGACTGCATCGGCATGAGCGGGCTGCTCGTGAAATCCACAGTGATCATGAAAGAAAATCTTTCTGTCTTGAACGAGCGCGGCATCGACATTCCGGTGGTTCTCGGCGGCGCCGCGCTCACGCGACGCTATGTCGAAGAGGACTGCCGCAAGGTATACAATGGCACCGTCCTTTACGGGCAAGACGCCTTTGACGACCTGAAATATATGGAGGCTCTGGCTACAGGAGGTGCGGCAGCTTTGAAAACATTCGCCAGAGCAGCGCGACACGGCTCTTCAGGCGACACCCCCACCGGCAATGGAAAAGAGCCGTCCTTGCTTGAGCCTACCCAAGCTTTTGATAAGACTTCACAATCCTCCGCAAAACAGACAAATCAGTCGCTTGCCGCCTCAGTCAGCACTCAGGCGCCAGGGTCGACATCCTTGCCAGCCAGCGGCGCAAAAGCAGGAAGCAGGCAACCCGTGCGCTCAGATGTCGCTTCCTCTTTGCCTCCGATTGAGCCGCCCTTCTGGGGCACCAAATTAATCGAAGACATTCCCTTGACTGATGTCTTTCCTTACCTCAATGAGACAGTCTTGATCCGCGGACAATGGCGA
>JAHFBI010000065.1 GCA_023250095.1 Candidatus Melainabacteria bacterium | reverse complement strand
CCTGCAGGCAGTTCATACAGGATGCTGGCATTGCTTATTATGGGGCTGATTTGAAGCAGCATCCAAATGTAGACTTTGTCGTTGATTTCGAAGACTCGTTAGAGAAAGTAATAAGCGGGCTTGGGGGCATTACTTCTTTTGGATCGGTTCTGGTTTTGAACCTGCTCGAGCATGTTTTCGATCCGGTCAAAGTTCTCGATAATGTTTTCAATGTTCTATCTCCTGGTGGAAGCTGTGTGATTATCACCCCTGTTGTCTGGCCACTGCATGACTTTCCGCGGGATTACTGGCGAATGAACCCGCAATTTTATGAAGAGTATTGCCAGCGCAGGTCGCTAAGCCTTATCACTGATTATTTCCAATATGTCGGCTATGGAGCTGTCAGAGACTTTGGCGGCAGCACCAGTCAGTACATGCTGCCATCTCCGGCTGCCGGGCAAGCTTTGATTCGAAAGCTGCTGTCGAAGATTGTGCATCGTGTTTTTCGTACTTACGGACGCGGAATGTTTTTTCCTTCGCATGTCGCGATAGGAGCGGTAATTGTCAAATGAGGACTTTGTGCGCATGGTAACCATACGTTTCACACAACAAGTAGTTCGCCAACTTTAGGGTTCATCTCATGAGAAGGCTTTATCATGAACAAGTCTCGGTCCTGATGAGCGACAATTTGCATTGCCGCCGGCAAAAAGGGTTGACGCCAGACAGGCCCCTTAAATTGGGGCTCACTGATCAGCTCACAACAGAGAGATGACCTTCTTCTTGCTGCGGTGGTGATACAAGCTCGGTACTATCACAGTAAATCTGCTGCCGTGTCCTGGCTGACTCTGGACGGATATCGTGCCGTGGTGCGCATCTGCAATAGCTTTGACTATGGCCAGTCCCAGACCGGTGCCGCCAGATGCCCGGGACCTGGATTTGTCGACTCGAAAGAAGCGGTCAAATATTCTGGGTAAGCTCTCCGCAGGTATTCCGATCCCTGTGTCCTCTATTGTAATTCGCGTGTCTTTGTCGGAAGAATCCAGTGAGACATTTACTTGTCCGTGTTCGTCTGTGTAACGCAAAGCGTTTTCGAGCAAGTTACAAAAGAGGCGATGCAGAGCTTCTGAGTTGCCATTGACAAAAATTTCAGGGATTCCATGAATAGTCAAAGTGATGCTCTTGGCAGCAAATCTGTCTTTCATCTCGTTTGCGACTTGGTGAATGAGGCTGCTTATGTTCACTTGCGTCTTGCTGATCTCAGAGATCGGATCTTCAACTTCTGAGAGCAGGAGAAGGTCGTTCACAACCTGGTTCAGTCGCTCCAGCGACTTGGCTGCTATTGTTAGGTCCTCTTGTTGAATGCCAAGTTTTGACAGTTTCCGTTCGAGCGATTCTATCCTGGCCTGGAGAATTGTCAGAGGTGTGTTGAGCTCATGGCTGGCATCGGCCACGAAAGATTGGAGAATTTGAATGCTGTCTTGAATTGGCCGCGTGACCCGTTTCGCGATCCAGTAACTTGTCACGCTCAAAGCGAATAAGAAGAGGATGCCAATTAGACATGCGTCCCATTGGAGTTCACTTAGAGCTTGGTCTCTCTCTCTTGTCGAAAGCTGGATTTGCACAAACCCTCGCGTTACCCGATTTAGCATTATTGGGCTGCATAGAACGCGGACTGATTTGTTCTCATTGTGGGATTCGCTGGAGGTATGAAATAATTGCTTCACGCCTGCAGCTCCATAATGCTCGAGAAGATGCCCTGTGCTGTCAAAGAGCTGAATAGTAGCCAGCGATCGTGGTGGCTCTGTCTGCACTGTTCTGATCCAATCTCGAAATTTTGGAGTACCATTGTCAATGTCTATCGCATGACCGATTTCCGATAAGACAACTTTGAGCTGTTTGTCAAGGGATGCGTTCAGCCCATGTTCGAAAATGATCAGTCCAAGTACCGTTAGCGCAATGTAGATAATTGCCGAAAGGCCGACAAACATGAGGGTTATGCGCCATCTGAGATCTTGAAACATCACGTTGCTTCCAGCTTATAACCCATGCCATAGATGTTTTTGATGATCGATGTTTGTCCAGGTGAATCGATCTTCTTGCGAAGTGTCTTGATATTGGTTCGTACCGTTTCAGCCGTTACAGAGCTATCCGATCCCCATATCTGGTCTATCAGGACATCCAGATTTACAACAGCGTTGCTGTGCCGCATCAGATACTCCAGTAGCATGAATTCCTTCGGGCGAAGATGTATCTGAGCTCCGGCCTTCTTCACTGTGCATGAATTGCGGTCGAGAATAAGATCACCGGCAACAAATTCGGGACGAGGGGTTCCTTGCCGTCGAAGGAGAGCGCGAACTCTGGCAGACAACTCTCGCAGCTGGAACGGCTTGGTCAAATAATCGTCGGCACCGGCATCAAGACCTGCTTCCTTAGATGCCAGTGAAGTCTTTGCTGTGAGCATTAGTATGGGCGCGCTTCCACCGTTCTTTCTATAATGCTCGCAGACGTACATACCGTCGAGGTTTGGAAGCATGAGGTCGAGAATTATCAAATCGTAGGAATGTTTGCTTAGCATGCTGAGGGCATCAATTCCGTCCTTGGCTAATTCGACCAGGTTGAGATCTTCTTCCTCCAGCCAGTTTTTGACGACACCAGCCAAATCAGCTTCATCTTCAACAAGGAGAATTTTGGCCATTGCCGCGCTTCCCGTTTATTTATTCGCTGGATGCAGACGAATGATGTTGACAGGCTGACTGGATATCCTGCATGGTCGCGGGTTTTGTGGTCACATGATCACCATTTTTGTATTCATCGGAAGCTTTAAGAATGACCTGCTCGCCGTCCTTTATTGGTCCAACGATCTCAATTTTGTCGTCCATGGTCGGTCCTGTTTTAACGTTAACGATTGTCGTAACACCATCTTTCACACGGACGACAAAGGTTCGCTCAATGGTGCTTGCTAATGCGGAACTGGGAACAAATAGGGTGGCATAGGGGCGTTTGTCTTGCCATTTGACTGTAGCATACATGCCTGGCTCAAGTTCGCCCTTCTCGTTGCTTACGTCAAGCTCTACAGGCATCGTCCTGGTGTGCACATCAAGAGCATGTCCGATTCTGCTGACTGTGCCGATGAATTCTCTGCCCGGATAGGCAGGGACAGTGAAAACAAGCTTGTGTCCTTGGCGAATTCCGGCGACCTCGGACTCTGGAACCGAGACAACCAGGCGCAGGTTGGATGTCTGTACAAGACGAAGAAGTGGCCGTGCATCTTCGGCGCGGCTCATTTCCACGCCGGCCATATCACCTTCATGGACCCATCGCTCCGTGATCAATCCATCTAATGGTGACCTGACGATCAGGTAGTTGCGCATATCTTCAAGGGATTTTACCGAATTCTCTGCGGCTGTTATGGCTTGAAGTTTCGCAACCACGACCGACTCGGTTGCAGAAACCTTAGAAGCAGCAGCCTTGAGACGCGCCTCGTCTCCCTCCACTGTTTTTTGAGCGATATCGATCTCATTCTCAGCGATTGCGCCTGGCTCACGCGCTGCTTTCCTGAGACGCTGCAATGTCAAAAAGTCTGAGTCGAGTTTTGCCTTGATTTCAGCATGACCGGCGCGGTCGCCTTCTAGTGTCGAGAGAGCTTCGGCATGTGCAGCCTTTGCGCCTATGACTTTTGCCTTTAATTCGTCGCACTGTGCGTCCAGCTCAGGAGCAGACAGTGTGATCAGGACCTGTCCGGCTCTGACTTTTGAGCCTCGATCGACTCCAATCCAGGAGACAAAACCTTTGACTTTTGCGTGAATCTTCACGTCTCGGAAAGGCTGAAGCTCTGCCGGCAACTCAACGTCTTGTTTGAGTAAGCCAGATGTCACTGGAACTACTGGAATCGTTATTGCGGATACATCAGTTGCAGGCGTCGAACTGGATACAGTTCTGTTGTTCGCTTTGTTGCATGACTGCAGAAAAAGAACAAGCAGTGCTAGAGAGATTCCTGTAGCTGCGTATTGGAAAGTGGCTTTTGGCATGGTTTGGGCTTTATCCTGTTTGTTCTCGTGCGTTAGCGAAGGTGCAAGAGATCGTGATCTTCGTATTTGGCTAAAAGATCAACCCTTGCTCTTTTTGCCCTGTGACGGACAAGCGCGTAGATAGCTGGCATGACAAAAAGAACGGTCGTAGTGGACGCTAGCAAGCCACCGATTACCGCCCGACCAAGCGGTGCTGTTCGCTCGCCGCCTTCACCCAGTCCAAGTGCCATAGGAATCATGCCAGCAATCATGGCGAAGCTAGTCATCAATACTGGGCGCAGGCGCGAGACTGCTCCAGTGATAGCGGATTGATATGAGGAGTACCCTGTCATGCGCTTCTTTTCGGCAAAGACAACAACCAATATGGCGTTGGCGACGCCTACGCCAATAGCCATAATGGTTCCCATGAACGACTGTACATTGAGAGTGGTTGAAGTAATACCAAGAGCCGCAATGGCTCCGCATATGATGGCTGGAATAACTGCAGTCACAACGAGCGAGAGAGGCAGTGACTGGAAGTAAGCAATAAGCATTAGCATGATTACGACTACGGCGAAGAGCACCCCGGCTGCAAGCGCCTCGAATGTAGCTTTCATGGTAGGGACTTGCCCTCGAATAGCTACTTTTACTCCTCGCGGCGGTTTATTGAGGTGCGCAAGGGCTTCAGATACTTCTCTTGTTGCTTTACCCAAATCGTCGCCAGTTATGTTGGCAGTAATAGTGAGCATCCTTCTCATGTTGTAGTGATCGTATTCACCAACCATTGTGCCGAAGCGCACTTGCGCAGCGTCTCTAAGGAAAGGACCAGAAAAGCTTCCAGTCTTGATCGGAATGTTCTCGATGTCCTTAATGGAGGACATCTGTGATTGCGGGACTTCTATCTGAACTTGATACGCAAGACCGCTATTGGGGTCACGCCAGAAAACAGGCTCTACAAACCGGCTTGAGTATGTGGCTGCAATCTCAGATTTGCCGAGGTCTTTGGCGGTTACGCCAAGCTGTCCTGCGCGTTGTCGGTCTATCTGAATGTTGACTGTAGGGTAGTCGAGAGGTTGGACTAAACTTACGTCACGTAGCCCCGGAAGAGTCTTTAGAGCGTTAAGAACGTTCTTAGCGTAAGTTTCGTCTTTAGCGAAGTTGGGACCATCTATGTCAATCTGAATTGGGGTCGGAGAGCCAAAGTTCATGATTTGATTGACGATGTCTCCTGCTTCAAATGTAAAGGAAACGTCAGGGAAAGTACGTGAGAATATTTCCCTCAATCGTTGTTGAAGCTGTTGCACATTTATGTGAGCCTCTGGTCTCAAAGAGACGAGTAGCACGGCTTCCTGCGGACCGCTCGTCCAAATGTAGACATTGCCGACGGCGTAGCTCGGGGGCTGTGTGCCAACATAGCCAATAGAGACCTGTACGTTCTGTTTTCCTACCTGCTGTGATATTGTCTGGAGCACCTGCCTGGCAAGATCTTCAGTACGTTCGAATCTGGTTCCCGCTGGGGCTCTCAGACGCAACTGAAATCCGGAAGGATTGCCTGCAGGAAAGATCTCGCTTCCCAGCGTGGGATAAATCAGGATACTAGCAAGGGTTGCAAGAACATACCCTGCAATGACAGGACGACGGAACCTGAGAAGCCGTAGAAGAAGCCGCTTATAAACGACTCTAAGTCTGGTCATAAAATGCGGATGGTGTGCGATGTTCTTTCTGTGTTCCTTCATTGCATGATGATCTGGTCCTTTGAGTACCCATGCCGAAAGGACAGGAACAAATGTGTTGGAGAGCACATATGAGGCAATCATGGCAAAACCGACCGCCAGCGACAGAGGTACAAAGAGAGCCTGGGTGCTGCCAACCATAAAAAAGGACGGCATAAAAACTGAAACAACAGAAAGCATGGCCAGAAGCTGAGGCGTCACAACCTCGCGGCAAGCGTCGAAAATGGCTAACGGCAAATCCTTTGCCCGTTCGATATGAGTGTGGATATTCTCAATTGCTACTGTTGCTTCGTCGACCAGGATACCTACTGAGAGAGATAGTCCGCCCAACGTCATTATGTTTATCGTCTGTCCGGTTGTCCATAAGGCTACGACAGCCGCCAACAAAGCAACGGGAATATTCAAAACAACTATCAGGGCGCTTCGCCAGTCGCGCAGGAAAAGCAACACCATTAGTCCCGTGAGGATTGCACCGAGTCCTCCTTCGGAGAGAACGCCCTTGATTGCCTCAGTGACGTAGATAGATTGATCAAATTCAAAGCTTACATGAATGTCCTCTGGTAACAGCGACTGCATGTATGCCAGGTTCTTTCTGATTCCATCGACAACTGCAAGGGTTGAAGCGCTCGATTGCTTCGAAATAGCCATGTAAACAGCCCGTCTTGCGTTAACGAGGGCGTAGCCGGTTGTTATGTCGGTATCATCTTTTACCTGAGCAATGTCATGCAGGTATACGGCAGGACCGGCTCCTAGTGTTAGAGGAATGTTGCCGAGGTCTTGAATGTTCCCTACAGTTGCATCGATTGAAGCAATGCGTTGAACGTCACCCGTTCTCATGACTCCGGAGGGAATAATAAGGTTACCTTCGGTAAGCGCTCTTACAATATCCTCCAGCGAAAGATGATATTGTCTGAGCCTTTCGCTGTTGACTGTTATGACGATCGATCGCTGATTACCACCAAAGGGAGGCGGCGTAGAGACTCCTGGAGTAGTCGAGACGACCGGTCGCACACGAGCATAGGCTAGATCCTGAATTTCTCCGAGGCTTCTTGTGGGACTTGAAAAGACCAAAAAGCCGACAGGCACGTTTCCAACGTCGAATCTCAGGATAAACGGTGCTACTGTACCGGGTGGCATATATGCTCGCGAGCGCTCAACTTGAGCAACAACTTGTGCCATAGCATCAGCCATGTCTACACCCGGCTGAAAGTAGATATTCATGATGGCGCAGCTTTGGATTGACTTGGACGCTACATGGTCGACCCCGCTGATATAGAAAAAATGTTGCTCATACGCACTCACGAGGTATCCTTCCATTTGAGCAGGGTCCATACCTCCATAGGGCTGAACCACGGTGATCATCGGAAGATTCAAGTCTGGAAATATGTCGACTTTCATTCGCAGGATAGCAACGACTGACATGATCGCAATGGAAATTACCATCACCATGATGGTGACTGGTCTGTTCATGGCAAGTTTGATGAGCCACATGTCACGGATTCCTCTGTTCTAATCGAATAGCTTCATCCAGGAATGGCTTGAGCTCTCCATGCACAGCGGCCACGGCAAGGAGTGCCTGCCACACGCCAACCTTCGCTACCACTTCTTTGACACGCGAGTCAGCAAGCACCTGATTCGCTTCAGCGACCTGGGCGACTGTACCAAGTCCGGCTTCGTACCTTGCCTGGGCTTGGCGACTTGCTTTGAGGGCTGCTGCAACTTGAACGGGCATATTTGCTGCCAATTCAACTGCTGCATTGACACGGGCACGGGCCTGCACATCCTGCGTTCTAAGATTCTGAAGGATGAGATTGTATGCATGCCTTTCACCATCAATGCGCTCTTGGACTACCTTCTTTTCGGCTTGAATGCGAAGTATGTCCATAAACGGGAAGTCAACAATCAACCCAACGTTCCAATTGGGCACGGCAGGTCCGAATCCATTTGCATTAGCTGATTGTTGGCGCCCTCTGATGTTGAGGTTTGAGCCGCGAAAGTTCATTCCACCAAGCCACCGAAAGACTGGGTAGTACTCTTTATCGAGCACTCTCTTCTGAGTCACCTGCGTTAAAATCGAAGCCCTGCCCTGAAGCGCAAATGGATGTGTCTCGAAGGAGGGCGGCATTGATTGCAAATCAGGAGGCTCTGAAACAACAGCTATCTCGCCGGGATCAATACTTACTTTCTGCCCGCCGAGGCCGACGTAATTAGCAAACTCAGCAACCGCAAGTTCTGCCTGGAGATGGGCTCGAATGAGATCATTCTGGGCATTTGCTAGTTGCGCGTCTGCCAGGGATGCGTCAGCGGCAGGTCTTAGTTCGGCATCCACAAGTGAGTGCACAACCCTGCTGAAATCCTGGAACCTCTTTACGTTGGCCTCGGCAGCTTTTACCTGTTCTTGCATCACCGCAGCAATCAGGAATGTAGAGGCAGCCTGAACGGCTACGTCTAGCTGTGTAACTGCATAGCTGGCCTGTGCTAGTTTCCATTCGGCTTTGGATTCTTGGATTCGGGCTTTGTGCAGGCCAAAGTCTATTGGTGCCCAATCAATGATGAAACCTGCACCAGAGAAGAATTGGGGGTTCATCCTTACAGAATCAAGTCCTGGTCCCGGATTGGGTGGCAGCACAGGACTTGAAAATAGGATCTGCGTGAGCTTGTTGTGGGTTGCTACTACCTGCTGATAAGACAAGAGTGAGTATGGGTTGTACTCCTTGACTTTCTGCACAGTCACTTGCTTTTGCGTAGCTTGGACTTCAGCCTGAGCCTGAAGGATCTTCGGATAGTTTTCCTCGGCGAATGTGACGGCAGCATATAGAGTCAGTGGTTTCGCCGGAGCTCGGGGGTCTTGGTACGGGCACAGGTAGATAGCTTGTCCCTTAACAAACGGCCCGATTTCTGGTCGGTTGATAAGTGGTTTTGTTTCACTAGGGGCGGGTTTCTGAGATCCTTGATCTATTTCAGATCTAAGGGTCGGTAAGAGTTGCTGATCGCCGGGACCTTCAATAGCAATACAGCTTGGGCCGCTCAAAGCGAAGGACACAGAAAGGCAAACAGGTAAGAGGCAAGATCTGAGGTTGAGGCTGTCCACAGTCGACATCCGGTGCCGGGGATTGATTGTCGTTCTCGTTCAGCGTTCATTTGGCTCGTAGAGCTGATTAGGAACACTTTTAAAGTTAACAGAGTTATGATCCAGAAGTGTGTAAACATTGTGTAAGTCCGTCCCAGTGTAAATCCAGGCTAAAGCACCTTATTGCGGGAAGACAAGAGCACTTAGCAAGAGGTGGGATGGGCGGATTAGAGATGACCCATAAAGGACTCCTTGACTGAGCGGATCGAATAGGTCCAGAACCCAACCTGCGATGGCTCGGTTTATCGCAAGTTTCGGGTTCTGATGAGCGGCAATTCAAATTGTCGCTCATCCTTGGCTGCGTTGAAGCAGGACTGCCGCAGCAGTATGAAGTTTTTTGCTCAGCGGCAGCGGCAATGATGAACTCAGGTGCTCGATAGTTTCAATGGCAGCCTTCGGCAAGTGTTTTAGAGCCGCATCCAGTTTCATGTGCCCGGCCGTGAGCGGGTTTGTGAAGAGGCGGATTTCTCTGACGGATAGAGAGGCGCGGGCGGATAATTCATGTATTTCGTCAAGATGCAAGAGAAAGATGTGCCCGTCCCCATCAGGTTTGAACTGAAGGTCTTCGAAAGATGACACATCTGGGCAGTTGGAGAACTTCGGCAGGCTGTTGCGGAAATATTCGCCGTTTGGACTGGTCATTACAATGTAACCGCCTGGTTTAACAAGTGCGGCGATCTTTTGCAAAAATGCGTCCGGGTGCGCTACATGCTCGATGATTTCGGCAATTAAAACGAGATCAAAGCTTTCATGAAAGTCCATGTCGAATATGTTTCCTGGAGCATAGTGAACGATTCCGTGCTCTCGTTTTGCCTCGACATAGCCTGACAAATCTTCTCGGAGATCATTCCAGGTTACTTCATAACCGAGTTCTGCCAGAGTCAGGGAGAAATTTCCCTGTGCTGCAGCCACGTCCAGTATTTTTTCTCCCGGGCGGGCAACTTTGTTGATCAAAGCGAGCGTGTGCCTGCGCCGGTTTTGCCAGGCATAGCTGTAGCCGCTCTTCCTTTCGTTACCGTGGATCTCTAACCGGTCATATTGATGACTTAGTTTCCAGCTTTCTGGCCAGTTGTCTTGCGGGACGATTTGTTTCATGTATTTGGCTTGTTGCCGATGAAGAGTTCTTATGACTGACTCTGGCTGTAGTGGCAAATCTTGGGATGCGGTTCAAGAGGATTGCGACTTGTTTGAGAAGAGCTGAAACAGATGTTTGATCTGGCGTAGAGCCCGGTATACCGAGCATGTCACAGGGTCCGGCCAGGAGATGATAGTTTTCTGGATGCAGTTGGTCAGAGATAGGACTGACGGATAATAAGGGCTTTTAATCAGCTTCCGGGCTGGCGCAACTTCTCCAGCCAATAGATGGCGGCTGACGGCGTTGGGGATGTGTCGGGCAAGAAACTGGCGTTTGAATGGTTCTGCAGCAGGGGCTGGCTGCAGCTCTAACAGGTAATTTACCAGGAGATCGTTTGTGAGTCCGGAGGCTGTCGCCGACTTTCTGTGGATTCTGTATTCGCTGAGATAGTCCGGGCAGAAAAAAAACTTGGCTCCTTCTTGTGCCAGGCGAACGAAAAACTCCAGGTCGGGGTTGTTGAGATCTTGCTTGAATTTCAGCCTCCGCACTGATTCTGTTTTGATCAGGCAGGCTGACATTGGGACTGAGCCCTGCCAGGCAGCCTGCTCAGGCTGGCTCAGGAGTCCCGGTGGCAGGCTGTTGCGACCATACTGGCTGGTTGTTTGCGCTGTTTGAGTCGCCTGTCTGACACCGCGCTTGTCTATGACAAAGTGGTTGCAGAATATCACGTCCTTGTCAGGCAAGATCTTCTGGACGAGTGTGCTGGCGAAAGATGGCAGGAGCCTGTCATCATCACCAATTATTGCAATGTATTGCCCTGACGCGCTGTCAGCCAGTGCCATCCAGTTGCCGGCCAGTCCCAGGTGCTGCCGGGCGCACTGATAGCGCACTTGTGGATTCTCGGAGGCGATTTGCCGGCACCATGATTGCAATTCTTCGTTGGCACCACTTACTGCGGGATCCTGTCCGATCAAGACTTCGATTGCCGGATAGTCCTGTGCAAGCGCTGATGACACGGACTCTTTCAGGTAATCGAGTCGGTTAACTGTTGGGATGGCAATTGTTACTAGAGGCGCTTCGGTCATAATGCCAGCTCACCACCCACACTGTGGCTCAGTAGAAGCAAAAGGTAGTGCTGGTTACTCCCAGTCGCCCTGGCCCGACACCCTCAAAAACCATTATAGATCTGGCCTCACTGTCTTTGATTGCTTCTTTGTAGCGCCAGGAGTCATCCATAATGATCACTCCACCTGGCTTGATATTCTCCCTGGCACGCTTCAGGCAAACTGGTCTTTCGGCAAAGGTGAAATCAGGACAGTCAATGACGATAACGTCGTATTGCTCTTTGGTAATGGCATGCAGGTATTGCGACTGAGCAAAATCCACCGGGTTGAAGAAGTCAAATTCGCACAGCTTGATATCGACATTGCCAATGGACAAGCGCTTTGATTCGGCGCAAATGGTTTCATACCATTGCTTGTCACTTTCCACAGATAAAAAAGAAAGGCAACGTCTGGCAAAAAAGATGCTAGAGCTGCCGGCACCCCACTCAAACACCTTCATTTGCCTTGTCAGATAACTCTCTAGAAAGTCAATCGCTTGATAAGAAAACCAGGGTACAAGCGCTCCAAGACGAAATGGCTTTTTCGCCGGTGCAGCGGCTGCCGTCAAGGGATTCCTCCAGAAGTCGTAGGCGGGCAAGCAGAGGAGACTATCCCGAAAGTAGGGCAAGAGATGACACGGATGCCTGAAGAGATCCGCTACGACGCGCCTAAGTCGCAGAGAATTTATTCTAAGATCGTTTCCAAGTTCCATCTTCTCCAGATTATAGTCAGAAGATGACTCTCTATTGCCTGCTCAGGCAGGTGTTCAAGATCTTTCTTGCGTAATCCTGCCAGGTGAGCGCTTCGGCCTTCTTGCGGGTCTTTTGCCGCATGGAGGCAAGCCTGCCTGGATGGTCAGCGAACCAGCTGATTTTTTCGGCAATAACCTCCGGTGAGGCAACAGGCACGAGGAAACCGGTCTCACCTTCTTCGATGAGATCACAGCCGCCGGCGTTCGGCGTGACTATGAGCGGCAGCCCGCACATCATGGCTTCTTGCTGGACAAGCGCTCTGCCTTCGACTATGGACGGCAGGACAAGAATGTCGCAAGTGCTCATCAGATTCAAGACTTCATCATGCGGGCGGGGTGGCTCGTAAGTAAAGGAGGGACATTCCTTTCTGTAGAAATCCAGCGGCATGATGAGCGATCCCAGAACAATGAGCTCGACATCCTTACGCTTGAGGATTTGTATTGCTTGAAAAACGTCAGCGAGCCCCTTTCGCTGGCTCAGGGATCCTGCAAAGAGAACGCGCAATTTTGCCGCTGCCAAGCCGGATTCCTGAGCACGCTCCGGTATGGCACTTGCCTGAGGCGAGCCGAATTCAGAGACGAGGCAAGTTTTTTCCTTGCGGATTGTGTCTGGCAGAGAGTCGAGGACGAAGTGGCTCGGGCAGATGACTACATCGCTCAAGGATATCTCGTCGCACTTGCGCGCCAGCTTTTGCGGCGGGTCGCTTGTGGCGCCAAGAGTCGGCTCCCAGCGAGGGAGGCGCTCGGCTTCTTGAAGGAGCAGGCGGTGGACGGTTTCCCAGTAAGCAATCGGCAGGTCGTAGTAACGCTTGAGTCCCAGCTCGGTTGCCGCCTGAAAAGTCTTAAGGGCGGAATCCTCGTAGCAATAGACAGCCTCTGGTGTTCTGAGGGTGCCAGGTGTTGCGGTTCTGTCTGCAAAACAAGCCCTGAGATAGTCGCCGACCTGCCTGTCGAGATCTGTGTATATAGCGTCTATTGATGCCCAGCCTTCTTTACCGCCGGTAAGGAAGGAAAGCCCCAGGCGCGCTGAGCCCAGCCTGACGAGCTCGCGCCCTGGGTGAAGGACACATCTTTCAGGAGGGATATCGAAACTGCGGCGCAAGAGGTCGTTTTTGAGAGGCTCCGGGGCGAATCTTACAAGCCAGTCCGATTGTCTGAAGGACAGGGTCGTGTGAAAAGAATGCAGCTGTCCGGCTTCCTCGAAACCGGCGAGGATGGCTCGCACAAAAGCATTACCGCTGGGATGGCTGACTAAGATCACTTTCTATGGCACGACGCGCGCTGTCCAATCTACCTTCTGGCCAGTGTGTGCTCTCGTTGTCGCTCGCTCAAGCTGTCTGAGCCTGCCAGAGCCTGACGGAAAGCTGACAGTACCTGCTTTCGCTCAAACTGGGCGACATAGCGCCTGCCGTTTTCCCCCATGAGGAAACGGAGATCAGCATTTTCGAGCAAGTCGACGATGGCGGATGCAAAAGCGCCGCCATCGTTATTGATGCCGGCAGGCACGCCGAAACCGGCTTGGACAATTTGCGCATACAGCGTTGTTTTCTCGTCGGCATTTGTGATGACGGCACGCCCCATGGAAAGTATCTTCAGGAGCTTGCTGGGGAAAAAGGAGGCGCCTGTGCCGGGAAGTTGAGTGATCAAACAGATATCGCTGTCCTTGAGCAACTCGACATATTCGCTTTCTGGAAGGACTGGAAGCATGAGGACATTTGTCAGCTTGGCTTCGTTGACTATCTTGAGCAAATAAGACTTTTGAGCACCGTCGCCGGCAAGGACAAAAAGGATGTCCGTCCGGTCCCTGAGCTGCTTTACTGCCTCTATGGCAATTTCCAGCCCTTGCTTGACGCCCATGTTACCGGCATAGGAGACGATCCGGGTTTGTTCGGGAATGTGCCTTCTGGATTTCCAGGTGCCGGAGGCAGGACTGTTGCTTTCAGCTTTCAGATCGACCCAGTTCGGAAACAAGAGAATTTTCGTGACATCAACGCCTTTGGCACGGAAAGCGTCGAGCATCTCCAGACTTATGCCGGAAACTATTTTTGCCCGGTCATAAGAGAAGCGCTCGATGGAATAGAGAAACTTTGAGAGAAACCGGGGAAGCATGGATAAACTGAGCGCTGAATCAGGCTGCAGGTCCTGGACATGGAAAAGGAAGGGACGCCGCTTGATGGAAGATATGAGCCAGGCTGCCAGTCCAAGCAAAAGAGGAGGTGAAACGACTATATAGATGTCGGGCGGAGCCAGGGTCAGTTGTCTCCAGAGCGAAGTCAAGGCGAATGAAAGCTCGTGCAAGACGCGTCGCCAGGCTGATGGCTTTGCCGGCACATATTGCCAGCAACGACAAACCAGGACATCTCCTACTTTTTCGTTTCTGAAAAGAGCCAATTGGTCGGCTTCAGCTTTGCGCCAGGAGGGGTAATAAGGGAAGCCGCAGACCATCGTCACTTCGTCGCCCTGCTCGGCGAGGTAGTCGCACATACCCGCGTTGTAAACGGCGATACCTGTGAGCTCCGGCGAGTAATTTATGCCCCAGACGTTTATCTTCATGCTCAGCCGCTTTTCGTCCCACCCCAATTAGTCTAGCAATACCTTTCCCCAACAGGGAATGAAGCAATCGGGGTACCCCGTTCGCTTCATAATCCTGTAACGCGAATGAGCTACTCTCTTTTCAGCCTATCTTACGGCTGCTGTTGCTGGTTTTAGAGGGAATCAATGCCAGAATGAAAATTTTGCTGCACTCGCACACTTTCTGGCCAAATGTGGGAGGCATAGAGACTGCCAGTCACTTGCTGGCAACTGGCTTTCTGGCAGCCGGGCACCAGGTGAGTGTAGTCACCGAAACTGAGTGTGGGCGTAAGAGCGATTTTGCATACCCGGTGTTTGCCAATCTCGAGGCAAAGAAGCTCTCTCAACTTTTGGCAGGGCATGATCTTGTGCACGCCAATGGCGCCAGCATGCGTCTTTTCGCTGAATCCAGGCGCCTTGGGAGACCCTTTGTCTGGACGCATCAGGGATATCAATTGCTATGCATCGATGGGCTTGGCTGGGAGCAGGGTTCCCCGGCTCCTCTAACTCCCTGGAAGTCGATAGCTCACCATTGCCGCTTGCACGGATTCAGGCGCGCGGCCCTCGGCGCGGCCAAGCTCTGGCTCAGGCGCTCAATTGCCTGCCATGTCGCAGCCAATGTCGCCGTTTCGCAACATGTGGCAAAAAGGCAGCCGCTGCCGCGTCAGTGCGTCATTTACAATCCTGTCGACACAGGACGTTTTTCTTGCGGCACACTTGAGCGGGCGCTGGAAAATCTCCATTTGGCGCAAGACACTTTTACTTTTGTCGGGCGGCTCGTATCGGAAAAAGGTGTTGACGATCTCATACATGCCTTTGCTTCACTGGTAAGGACTGAAAAGCTGGCAAAGCCGCCCACTTTGAAGATTATTGGTGACGGGCCCGAGCGTCCCCGGCTGGAAGAGCTTGCTGCCGGGTTGGGGCTTTCTGATTATGTGCGTTTTGCCGGGCAGAAGACAGATGGAGCCTTGACCGACGAGATAAAAAAAGCTGGAATTTGCGTCCTGCCATCTGCCTTTGAAGAGCCGATGGGAATTGTGGCTGTCGAGCTCATGGCTGCGGGCAAGCCGTTGATAGTTTCCGCCACCGGCGCTTTGAGTGAAATTTCCGGCAAGGCTTCATTGACGTATGCCAACTCCAACCGTCAGGAGCTTGCCGCGGCAATGCTCAGATTATGGCTGGATGAACAACTGAAACGAGAACTTGTGTCCGGCGCTCTGTCACGATGCTCTGACTTTGAGGCTTCCCGACAGGCTTCAGCTTATCTGGATCTTTTCTTGCAGATAATGGCTGAAAAAAAACGGCTGTAACTTTTTTTCAGGAAAGTGCCAGTACGCCGGGCCAAGAATGGTTCCACCGGGCTGCCTGACAGGTCCTACCCCTGCGGCGCGAGTCAAGGGGCAGGGGTCGTAATTCTATGATCAAGGGAAGCTATTTCTGGATCAGTCATGGGCATATGTAAAATAAGCAGGCCCTTGTCGGTCCCCGCTGCCAGGTGCCCTGGTGCCAACGGCTGTAAGGAAGCAAGCGAGGTATCCAGGAGTCCATGAAGAGCTGTCTATGAATTTCAGAAAGCAATATTCGGACAGAGCTTTGATGTTCGCCTGGCGCAAAGTCGTCTGCCTTGTGTTGCTGTCCGTGTTCGCTTTCACTGAACCTGGCTTTCTCCTGAGAGCCTCGGCGCAGTCGGCATCAGGCAACCAGCAAAGTACAGCTGCCCAGTCCGGTAACAATACAGGCTCGGCCCAGGCTTCTTCGGGGGCGGCAGCGCTGGCAGGTGCGGCTTCACTTCCAGCCAATTTTGCCCTCGATCTCTCTTGCCTGAGTTCAAATGTTGCAGCCGGTAATTCAGCTCCTGTGACCATACAGGTGGGCGGGGCTCTCGGGGCAAACGGTGCCGTTCAGGGAGGAAATGCCGTTACAGTAAACCCCGGACAGCTTGTCACTCCGGCGCAGTTTGTGGCCATCGCTCAGATTATCTCGACCGGGCAGCAGAGTCTTGTCCTCAGCAGTCAGGGAGCAGCTACATCCGGACTTGTGAGCTTATTGCCGGCGACAACTTCCTCTTTGAGCAATGTAAGTGTGCCGGCCAATGTAGCGGTCAATTCAATCGGCTTTACCAGCGCCTCTCCGCTAAATGTCACTGGCACAACCAGCTTGCAGGGAACACTCTTTGCTTTGCAGACTGCTCCGGGTTTGACATCGGTTCTCAATATGGGCTCACTTGCCGTTGCCCCCGGCGGACTCCTTTCAGGAAACCTGCCGGCTAACAGCCTTTTCTCCAGTATGTTTGCCTCCAGAGCGCTTGTCCTTAATGTGGCTCATGATGTGGTGAATTCCGGCGGGATTGTCTCGCCAGGCTCCCTGACGATAAATGCCGGGGGAAATATCTATAATCAATCGACAGCCGCGGCTGCGGCCCTTATTGCCGCTCAGTCTGTAAACATCAACGTCATGGGCGGCATGCTGGTAAACAGCGGCTTGATTACTGCCAGCACAAACAACTTGAATATTGGCTCCCGCTTGATAAACGATCTCTTGATTGAAGACAGCGGAGGCAGGCTGGAAGCTCTTTCCGGCATCATCAATATTCGCGATTCTCTCTTTTCCGGCAAGTGCAATTTCAGCTTGCATGGAGGCGACGTGGCTGCCGGGGCAATCAATATCTTCTCTGGCGACGGTAATGTCAACGTCAACGTACGCGATGTGCTGGGGGCTGTGAGCATTCATGCAGGGCAAGCGCACGTTGTTGCTTCATCTGCCAGTCTTGTTCTGGGAGATATCTACCTGACGGGCGATCCGACCTTCTTCAATACAGCCGGAAATGTCACCCTTGGTGGCAACATTGTTGTGAGCGGCGACCTGGCTATTGTCTCTTCTGCCGATATTGTCGACACTGCCGGTACGACTATTTCTACAAACAATACCGGCGGCAACATTTTGATGATAGCCGGTGCCAGTTTTACTTCCGATGGAGCTACATCAGGCAGCAATGATTCGACAACGACGCTCACTGTCGGCAATCTGGCCAGCTCCACCGGCGGCAATATCACTCTCAGTACTCATAATTCGATAACCACTGCCCGCACGACGGCAAATACAGCCGGCGGAAATGTGACTCTGGTTGCCTGGGGCGGGACCGGCAAAGGGACCATCAATCTTTCTTTGCCTGTTACTGTCAATTCAAGCGGCAACGGCAGCGGGCTCAACGGCAATGTATTGATGATTGGCGGTGCCACCACCGGCAATGCTGTTCAGACGGGTATCATTACTGCAAACGCCGGGACCGGCGGCGGCAATGTAGGGCTCTATGCTGCCACGCCTGTTATATTCGGTGGGACGTGCCCTTACGGCGACAAGATTGCCATCCTCAACGGCACTGTGCAAGCCGGCTCTGGAAACTTTTCCGCAGGTGCTCTGCAGGCAGGGGTTATAAATGCCGGTGGTGGGGATATCAGTGCCGATGGGAACGTCACGCTTCAGGGCAAGGGAAACATAACTGCCGCACACCTGGTCGGCGGCGGGGCAGGTACCCAGATTCTGCTGGATAATTCGACGAGCGCTGCAGGAACAATTACCTCCGGCGGGCTGACTAACGACGCGATCTCCGCCGGGACCAGCGGCGGAACCATTATTGCTCGCTCGGCTGGGACTTCGACTCTGGGCTTGGGCGGCGGAAATATCGACATCAGGGCCAGCGGGAACGGCACGGGCAACGGCGGCACTGTCAGCCTGACTTCTTCTGCCGGAGGGATGCTGACTAATGACATTCTTGTGAACGCCGGGACTCAGGGCAGTGGCGGCTCGATCTGGGTAAACGCGCTCAATGTGGACCTGGGCAATACAGTCGGTCTGCAAAGCAACGGCGCAGGTACAGGGGCCGGCGGGAGTATTAATGTGTCCACTAACAGCTCCACGGTGTTGTCAGTGACCTCGACTATCGTTGCCGGCAACAACGAGATTGTTGCCACCAATGCCGGTGCGAGGGCCGCGGCAGCCAATGGCGGCGGTACAGGTGGAGCCGGAGGCAGCATCAATATTTTCAATGCCGGGACCGGCGGCATCAGCCTCAGAAACAACAGCATCTTGACAGTGAACGGCAACAGCAACCAATCAGGCAGCATTACCCTGGATAGTCGCGGGGCGACAGGGGGCACTATTACTCTTGCCGGAGGCGGCACGGCTCTTGCTGTCAACGCCACAACAACCGGCAACGGGGGGAACATTACACTCATCGGTCCTTCCGTCGTCAATGCCGGCGCGGCCGCGACTTTGAGCGCCAATGCAGCCGGCACAGGAAATGGCGGCATCATCTCGATTATTGAGACGGCTGCCACCAGCGATATCGCTATTGCCAATGCTGCCGGCGGGATAATTATTCAAAGCTCCGGCGGTGCGACAAACGGTAACGCTGGCACTGTCATTCTCTCTGCCGGGCGCAACCTTACAGTCGACCCCACAAGAATTACAGCTGCCATCAACGGGACAAACGGCAATGGAGCTACGCTTACTTTGACGAGCGGCACGGCAGCAGCCGGCACCACTTATGTCTCGGCGAATCTATCCGCTGCCGGCAAGGGCACAGGAGCCGGCGGGCAGATAAGCCTTACAAGCAATAGCCCGACTGTCTTTACGGTTTCGGCTGC
>JAHFBI010000064.1 GCA_023250095.1 Candidatus Melainabacteria bacterium | reverse complement strand
AGAGCGCCAGGCGCAAACCGGCAACACCCGCCCTCTGCCGACACATATACCCAGACACGCGCAAACCCTCGCACCCTTCGGCACATCAAGCTTGTCACCCGGCAAAACAAAATTGCCAGGTCTCGGACAGATAAAGCCTTCAGTCGCGGGACAGGGCAAAGCTGCTATCCAACAACCGCAAGGACAACGGCTCGATCACTACCTCCCGCTCATCGCAGGGGCGTACGTCACCGGCAACAACAGCGCGAAGCCCGACCTCCCGGGCCAGAACCACGGTCTGGCGCGCGTCCTCCTCACTCTCGACATAAACGGCACAGCCGACACCGCAATTGAAAATTTTCAGCATATCAGCAGTCGCCACCCCGGTGGCGCTGGCAACGAAACGGAAGATCTCAGGTATCGGCAGCATATCGTGGATAACATAAGAAAGCGGCTTGCGCGAACGCATCAGCTTCTGCCAGCCGTGACCGGTGACATTCTCGATGCTCGTCACTGCCACCCCTGCTCCAAGCAGCCGCTGCACGAAACGGGTGTACAGAATCGAGGGAGAATTGATCGCCTGCCAGAATTGCCGCCCATCAGACAGCACTGTCCGATAGCCGCCAGGTAATTCTCCGGCAAGCTTTCGTAAACTAGTAAAACCGTTTTCGTGAGGGCCTGAACTCTCGACAAAAACAATCTTGTTGCCCGGTCCAAGCTCAGTGCCGTCGATGGGCACCATGCCCGGTGGCATCAATCCGAAGAGCGCTCCGGCGATATCGAGTTTGCTCTGGCAAATCTTTCCTTTGAGCTGCGGTGTCTCTCCGGAGATCCAGACACAGCCGACCTCTGCGCAACCAGACACGAAGCCGTCGAGAAAACCGGACAGGAACGGCACGTCGAACACCAGCTCAGGATTAGCCGAAGGGAGATACAGAGAAATCAGAATAGTCTGCATACCCGATGACGCCGCGTCATTGGTGAGGCAAGCAACGGTCTTGACGCCGATGTTGTGCCAGAACTCCACAAGCTCGCCCTCTGACAGATCATCAGGACGAGCATCATCTGCAGTTCCCAGCCCCTCAGGCAAAAGCGTAATGTGAAGCCGTTTTGCGCCAGCGGCAATGAAAGGCTCTAGATCCAGGCTGAAAACATTGGCACTGGCTCCCAGCCTGCCATCCGGCACGAAACCGAACTTTTCCGCAAATGTCAATGTTTGCTTACTTGCCCGGATAAAAGCGCCTTTGGCCCGGTCCAGCGCATCGTAATCTACATGGTCTAACACAGTGTCACCCCGGAGCAGCCATTGACAGACCGGCAGTCCAGCTCCCGACGGCGGACGAGCCGCACTCTTTTTCCCTGGATGATAGCGCGGGCAGCCATGCCGTGTTCCTAACGTAAACTCTGATTAAGCAGAACCGCCTTCGCTTCGAGCACGTTTTGCGGTATTGTAGACAAGACAAGAGGTTCCGTGTTATCTCGAGGCTACCATCGATGGCTGCGCGCAAGCAAAAGATCATCTCGGCGGCGGTACTGATTATTTCACTATCAGCCTTGCTCTCATATTTCGTTAAGCCCAAGCCGCCACTACTCGAACTGGTACTGCCTGAGCAGGAGCTCTCGTCATACGAAGCCCATTACCCTGGGGACACCACGCTTGCCGACCGAGTCGTCAAGTCTTATAGGCTGGCGATGGTGCTCGTTCAAAGTCCCTACACCCAGCGAAACGTCATTTCGCTGGAGAATATTCGAAGCTGGGCCAGAGAGCGCTTCCAAAGCCAGCCGGACTTCTTGCATCCGGCCATCTTGAGTGTGCCGAGGGAAAGCCATGACACCGTCTTTGGTGCGATCGGCTACAATCTTTTCACAGGACTGAAGTACTGGCTGGAGGATAGCGCTGGCGAGCTGCTACGCTTTCAGATCGCCCGTTTTCACAATACCGGGGCTTACGAGTCGTTTGCCAGCGCCTATTTTGATTTCTTCGGCGAAGATAGCGATGCCGCCTCCTTGCTGGCGCGCTACCAGTCCGACCGCGCCAGGCTCGCCGTAGATGTCGTCCTCTTTGCTTTTTCCTGGCTGTGCGCTTCCGTACTGGCTCTTTGCGCGGTGGTCGTGTCCCGCGGCAAGAAGAGAGTCGAGCGTGTGCGCCGCGTCGTTGGCGCCGGATGGCTCTTGCTCGGACTCAGCTACTTCAGTGCCGCCTGGACCAACAATGAGGTAGCCTCCCTGGTGTCAGCGCTCGTCTCCGGTGGCATCGGAGCCTACCTGCTCTATCCTTTCGTCATCGCCTCTCATGAGGAAGCCGGGCCCCGTCTCCTACGCATCTGTCTGAGTTCGCAGTGGATTGCCCTTGCCACCTGGTTCTCCTTCAGCCTCATTTCAATCCAGATCCTGACCTGGATCCGCTCAGGACTGCCTTCCGCGCCCGACCCGATAACACTTTTGCTCTCAAGTCTATCCGGAAATTTCATTCACGATCCCATAAGCGGCAAGCGCGCCCTCACCATTGGCGTAGCAGTAAGCTGGATAGCCGTCAGCCTCTGGACCGTCAGGCAGCAGAAAAGGGACATAATGGCCCAGGAGGAAGCCGCCGAAGAGCTGGCTGCGCTTCCGAGCGCTTACGCCCTCGAACAGCGATAGCTCCTACCTTCTAGCGCACGGCGCCACCGAAGCTTACTGTGTCGATCTACCGGCTCCTGCCAGGCGTCCCGACAACGGTCGCTCACAGGAAAGCCAGTCGGCCAGCCCCGTAAGCAGCCTTTGCCCGCCATCGGCATTAAGGTGGACAGTATCGTAAAAACAGGGATCGTTGTAGTGACGATCGCCCTGCAAATCAAGGAGCGGGACGCCATATGCACGAGCAAGCGACGCCACCGTTGCCCTGTAATGCTCGTAAAAACCCGGCGGCATGAGATGCAGATTGTCGGCCGTGAGAGGCATGTTAGCGAGAACGACTTTGAAATGCCTCTCCTGAGCGGTCTTGAGAAAAGCTCTCAGAAAGTCGCACTGCTTCTCAAATTGCTTCTGATTGAACCGCCTGTAGCGCGCACGATATTCTTCGATGCTCTTGCGCCAGAGCCCCTGCCGATCGGCAAGCGAGGCAGCATCGAGGTTGGCTCCGGCCTGCCTTCCGACCACGGAGGTTGCTACTTTGCCGAGCCGGTCATATAGCTTGTTGACCGTCTGAGACAGCTTGTCCTGATAGCGGCAACGCTTGCCATAGAGGAAAATGGCATTGTTGAGAGCGAAGTCAGCCTTTTCTTCGAAGCTGGAAAAGTACAGATCTCCTGAACCGGTCAGGTCCGAGAGATCAGAGAGCTTCTGGAACACGGCAGTGCGTGTCTCCCCGGTGAGCAGGTCATCCATAAAATCACGGGGACCGATGCCATACACCACTAGCGACGGAGTCCTGTCATCCCTGAATAGCTTGCGGCTCAGGAGATAGACGTCCGAGACCATGGCACCCGGCAAAGCAAAATTGAAAACCTTTGTTCTGAGACCACGAGAGCTAAGCAGTCTCTCAAAACTCAAGGATAGATGGTGGTGATAGACATCGGCGACGTTAGGAAACCATCGCACATCCTGGCTCCAGATTGGAGTCATCATCAAGGACGACCCCATTAGAACCACACCGCCACCTGCCCCCCCCCGGCGGTAATCGGATACGGCCGAATTGCAGGCTTGAAAGACAATGCCCTTCTCCTCAGAGGACAGAAGCGGCAACTTGTTGATGGCAGCACACAGAACGAGATTGATGAGCATGAAGATAAGGCATGCCCACAGAAATGGTCGATGGCTGAGTTGCGCGCTCAAAACAAAGTTGGTCCTGGAGCCCGGGAAATCTTGCACTACGTTAGGACCTGCCGGCCGATAAATCAATTGCAAAGTGTTCACATTGCCCGATTCTTAAATAGGGCAAGCTGAATTTACTCTAAGACAGCAGAAGTTGAGCCTGGCGCATGTTTCCGGCTCAGACAGGTCCGAGCGTGTAAAATAGCCTGTTAGCGCCCTTGTGTCGGAACTGGTATACGAGTCGCACTTAAAATGCGATGCCCGTAAGGGATTGAGGGTTCGAATCCCTCCAAGGGCAGTTTTTCCGGCACCGCCGGCTAAACAGAGTCGCGGAATCTGGTCCAGGGTGTAAGCTCTTCTGCGCCGTGGGAGGAGTCCCTGCATACAACGCAGTCGGACGCGCTGGCAACAGTGATGTCCACCTGCACCATCGCATAGAAATTCCGGCCGAAACGTTTCTCGGCAGCAGAAACGCCGGCGGCAGTACCTTTAGCGAAAACGGCAGCTGCCACAGCTTTGCCACCAGCCGCCTCGACAAACGCCGGCAGGCGCTCGCCAACACAGCGTCCTTGCTGCGTGACACCGTTAAACACCAGAACCCGGTCGCCTTCCTTGATCGTCCCTTCGACCAGCCGGCTGCCGAACCAGCCACCCGGAGTGTATTCCCAGTAAGCTTCTGCCAGGCGGAGCCTTTCAGCAATCCTTCGGGCTAGAACTTTTACAGCAGGTTGAGCCGGAGCAAAAATCAGGTCGAAAGCGAGCTTTTCCGCCTGCGCCCATAGACAGATGTCCGCCGCGATCCACTCGACATACTGCTCATTGCGCGCAATCGGTTCAATGAGAAACAGTGATGTGAGATGGTTTCCCACCTTCCCGGACTCGGACACCGGGTACTGGAAATGCCCGGAGGCAATAAAGACACCCGGCACAGAGAGGATGGCTCTTACCTCATCCTCCCTGGCTGTTGCCGATGTCACTTTGATGGCGCCTTCCAGCGCATCATCTAACTTGAGCATATTCCTGAGCGGCGATGCGAACTTTGTTTTCCAGGACACCTATGCCCTGTGCCTCCATTCTAACTACATCGCCTTCTTTGAGCCAGGGATAAAGCGCAGGCTGCAACTCCTGACCACTGCTAGGATCCACTTTCGCGCAAAATTCTGCAATGCAGCCGTTTCCGACCGTGCCGGAGCCGATAATATACCCTTCGTGCAAGGTGATGTTTTGCTGCCCCAGCCAGGACATGATCCGCGGGAAAGCCCAGGCGGCTTTCTGCTGTGTCGCCGGATGGCTGTGATAGATAGTGTTGTAATTGGAGCGGCTGCGTTCCTGACCATTGACCGTCAGAATCATGTCGATGTCGAGGACACCATTTTCGTCCATCTTGAATTCGGACACCGGCACTGCTTTTGGTCCAAAACTCTTGCCGATGACCGATTTGCTGTTGTTGGGACCAAGCCCCTCAATATCCCTTTTCTGAATGTCGCGGGCTGACCAGTCGTTGAGAATCGTCAGATAGCAATTCTCGGCAAAGAAGTTGAGAGCCTCCCCCGGGCTTTTGAGCAAAGCGGTTTTGCCAATGATGCAGGCAATCTCGAATTCGTAGTCGGCAGCTTTCACGCTTGATGGAATGACAACTTCTTCACCTTGACCGAAAACCTTTTCAGGGGGCAGGTCCACTATGTAATAAGCTGCGTGGTCATACCAGCCGGGCCAAATGGATGTGCCGCGTTTTTCACGGATCTGGCTTACATGTTTTTCAAAGCCGAGGAAATCTAGAAGAATTCGTGGTTCCGGAAGACGGGCACCGAGGAAATTGATTGTTTTCGTTTCACGCTGGAAAAGCATCTGACCTTTCTCACTCCTGAATTGGCGTCGGACCGAACGATTTTAGCGCATACGCGCTGCGCCGGGTGTGATCTGCCCATGAGAAACCGGAAAGTGCCGCAAGGGGTAAAATAGGCTGGATCAGCGAAGAGAGGACGGAATGTAAAGATCATGAAGCACAGCGAAGCCTTTGAGCGCATCTGCCAGGACGCCCTGAAGCGCGTGACAGAGATCTCGCCGGAGAAGGTCCGGCAAATGCAAGATAGTAAAGGCCCCTTTTATTTTGTCGACGTGAGAGAAGACTGCGAATGGGCGCAAAGCAGATGCGCCGGCGCTATTCACATCGGGCGCGGCGTCATCGAAAGAGACATAGAAAGCCTCATTCCGGACCACAGCGCCCTTGTCGTTCTCTATTGCGGCGGCGGCTACAGGTCCGCCCTGGCCGCCGACAATATACAGAAAATGGGCTACACGAATGTCTTTTCCATGCAAGGCGGCATCCGCCTCTGGCGAGAGAAAGGGCTGCCGGAAGAAACGCTGACAACTGTCAAATAGAATTGCCGCATCCTCCCCGGCGCCGTATCTCGTGCCTGCTGCCAGCCTTGCCGGGCGCAATTGTGCAGTCCCCACGCCACCTTCTTTTATGTGGAGGTGTACGAGTTCAACTGGTTGAGCTGGTTGACGACGTTGGAGAACGCCTGCGAAATGGCTGACGTCAGGCTGCCCTGTGCAAAGCTGAAGACCACGGCAACCAGAAGAGCTACGAAGGCCAGGATCGCACCATATTCGGTGATGCCCTGACCTGATTCATCTGCCACAAACACTTTGATAAGTTCGCTTTTCATTATTTCCTCCCGCTCCGGTCCCTGCCAGGAAAGCTGTCCCATGCTCAAACTGACATTGCCTCACCGAGGCAATACCCGACTCACCTGCCAGGACCGGCGCATTTACAGTTACTGTTGAGAAACGCCGGCACCAGGAAAAAAGTTCTAAGAGCCAAGGTCATGTAACAGAGATTGTTACCTTGGCAACAGCCCTCAAGAAGACGCCCTCAATCGCCTGCTGCAGCATCAGCAAAGTCAACAGAGGGCGCCCTTGTTGCACCCTGACACGGCTCTCAATTCTTCTGGCGACCGCGCGCAAGCGCCAGCTACACATGACAAGCAACCCCATGCCCTTTTCGTCCCCTGTTTCGTTTGGAGTAAAATATAGCCTCATTACGCAAAGAAGGGTCTTAAGCAGGGAGGCGGTATCCATGGATTCGTGCGCACCAGCGCCGGCGAAACCCGGTGACTTCATCAGGGACATCATTGACGATGACCTGGCAGCCGGACGCCATCAGAAAGTGATCACGCGCTTTCCGCCAGAACCGAACGGATTTTTACACATCGGCCATGCCAAGTCTATTTGCCTCAACTTCGGGCTTGCGCTCGATTACCGGCAAAGGTTGCCTGGCAGCGGCACGCGATGCCACTTGCGCTTTGATGACACGGATCCAGCCAAGGAAGATACCCTCTTCGAAGAAGCTATTCAGGAGGATGTGCGGTGGCTCGGCTTCGAGTGGGACGGGCTGTACCACGCCAGCGATTACTTCCAAAAAATGTACGAGTGTGCCGAGCATCTGATCGCCCAAGACAAAGCTTACGTCTGCAGCCTCTCTGATGCGGAAATAAAAGCTTATCGCGGCAATGTGACGACACCAGGTAAGCCCTGCCAGTTCCGGCAGCGCAGCCACGACGAGAACATGGATTTATTCCGGCGCATGAAAGCCGGTGAGTTTAAAGATGGCGAGCATGTATTGCGCGCGAAGATTGATATGTCCAACCCCAACATGAAAATGCGCGATCCGCTGCTCTATCGCATCCGACACACAGCTCACCACATGACGGGCAATACCTGGTGCATTTATCCCATGTACGATTTTGCGCACCCGATATCGGATGCCATAGAAGGGATCACGCACAGCATATGCACGCTGGAATTTGAGAACAACCGCGAGTTGTATGACTGGGTCGTGGACAATCTCATCGACTACGCCAGGTTTCCCAGCAGGCCGCGCCAGTTTGAGTTTGCACGGCTGAATTTGAATTACACTGTCATGAGCAAGCGGCGCTTGCTGGAGCTGGTGGAAGGCAATCACGTCAGCGGCTGGGATGATCCCAGGCTGCCCACAATCGCCGGACTCAGGCGGCGCGGCTATACGCCGGAGTCTATCCGCGCCTTTTGCGCCGGTGTCGGAGTTGCCAAAGCCAACAGTACGGTGGACATGGCGCAACTGGAGTTTTGTATTCGCGACGATCTCAACCAGAAGGCACCCCGGGTGCTCGGCGTGTTGAAGCCGCTAAAAGTGGTTATCGAAAACTTTCCAGACTCCAGGACAGAAGAACTCGACGCCTCCTACTGGCCGCATGATGTGCCCAAAGAAGGCACGCGCAAAGTGCCATTTTGTCGAGAAATATACATCGAGCAGGATGATTTCATGCTCGAGCCGCCAAAAGACTATTTCCGGCTTGCTCCCGGCAGGGAAGTGCGCCTGCGTTATGCCTACTGCATTACATGCACGGATGTGATTAAAGATGGCAGCGGTAATGTGATTGAGGTGCGCTGCACCTATGATCCCGATGTCAAACCCGGCGACAACCCGGTCGGGCGCAAAGTAAAAGGAACAATTCACTGGGTGAGCGCCCGCCACGCGGTGGATGCCGAAGTAAGATTGTATGATCGGCTGCTCTCAGAAGAAATGCCGCCAGCTGGAAAGGACAGCGAGTTTCTAAAAGCCATCAATCCTCACGCCCTGCAAGTCTTGCTCGGCTGCAAACTGGAGAGAAGTCTCGAGACAGCCAGCCCCGGCGAACGATACCAGTTTGAGCGGCAGGGGTATTTTGTGGTCGACCCGAAAGACAGCAAACCTTCTGCCCTGGTCTTCAACCGCATCGTCACCCTGAAAGATTCCTGGGCACGCGCGCAAAAGAAATAGAGCTTGGTTACCCAGTTTTTGGATGGTTGGTGCCTCTTCAATTTCGCGCAGTGACCTGCAGACGATTCTTGACCGCGGCTTTTCCTGGAGTAGTTCTAACAGCCGGTCGTAAAGCCTTTCCATCAGTCGTGTCCTGTCCGGACCAGGTATACATCGAACCAACAACCAAGGCGGAAAACAGACAAGCGACGAATCGTTTCAGCAGGGGTGTCCACTGTTAGTTGCCAACCCTCAAATAGCCCGCAGCAAAAACGGAAGTACTCCTTGCCCAAGGCAGTTGGCGTCGCGGCCGGCAACATTCTATATATAGAGGTCTAAGCCTCAGCCCTTGCCTCAGAGATCCACACGGCAGTGAAGCCGACGGCGCAAGCACTCGGCGCCATCGTCGCTGACATTTGTGCCCTCTAGGTCCAGATGCCTCAGGCACCTCAGGCGGTAAAAGCTGGTAAGTCCAGAGTCAGATATGTCGTTGCCGCAAAGACGCAAAGTTATCAGCGCCTTCATATCCGCCAGAAAGCCAAGATCTCTGTCGCCAACTGCCGTATCGGAAATATTCAGCGCCGAAAGCTTCGGCAATTTGCTCAACTGGCAAAGTCCTTGGGCAGTGACACTGGTTCTGGACAAATCGAGAGCTTCCAGCTGTTTGAGCAACACGATATGAGGCATACAGCTGTCGCTAAACCTGGTGTGCGACAGATTCAAAAAGTACAGCAGGGGAAACTTGGACAGGCAGGCAAAGCCCTTCGGTCCGATTCCGGACACACCATCAAGCGAAAGAGACCTCAATGCCTCCAGTTGGCTCAGATCATGAAGCCCGTCGTCAGTGATTCTGGTGTTGCCTAACTGAAGCTCTATCAAGCTCTTAATTTTGCCGATATGCTTGGCTCCTTCGTTGCCGATAGCAGTTGTTGAAAGCTCGAGAATCTGCAGCTTCTTGAGGGCGGTGAGATGCGCAAGCCCGCTGCCGGCGACGGCAGTGTTCCAGAGACTGAGCCATTGAAGCTCTCGCATGTCTCCTACATATTGCAAGCACCTGTCGCTTACTGGAGTGGCACCAAGATCCAGACTTCTCAGAGCAGACAGGCGGGAGAGCCCGGCAATTCCCCTGTCAGTGATGCCTGTCCGTCGGCAATTGAGTTGCTCGAGGGACTTCAGGTGCCCGAGGCTGTCGGCAGCCATGTCGCTGACAGCAGTGCCGGATAGGCTGAGCCATTTGAGATGCTGCAAAGGAATGAGGAAGTCCAGCCTGCTATGGCTGAGATCGATATCGGAGAGATCTAAAGACTCCAGCTCCTTCATTTGCTTGACGACAGACAGTCCCCGGTCGCTTATCTCAGTATCTTTGAGAACCAGATGTCTCAGTCGAGCAAAAGATACGACGCAACAGAGATCTGCATCGGTTGCTCCGGTGTGGGACAGATCGAGCCCCTGAACCCTGCCTGACACCGCCTTGCCAATAGCAGCGAGCCTGCCTACAGCCACCCGGCTGACCTTAAGTTCAAGAGCTATACCAGGCGGAACTTTTACCTTGCCGCAAGCTTGCCCCAGGGGACGCTTGTCTGCTCCTTGCCCGACAAAAAGCTCGCCTGCGCAAAGTCCCTCCGGAAAGCGAATGACCAGGTCGCTGGCTACCGCCTGCTGCTTCTTTCCTCCTGAGCCTGCAGCTGTAACCTGGGCGGAAAAATAGAAAACAAAGAAAGTGGCAGCGACAAAAAATAGTGCAACGGAGAATAGCTGGTATCTAACAATAGTGCCGCTCATACTCAATCATCCCCGTCGGAAGCTGGCTTTGGCAGACGAAACCAGAAGGTGCTGCCTTGTCCTTCTTCGCTGTCGACACCGATGGTGCCGCCGTGTTGCTCGATTATGGCCTTGCAAATCGTCAGCCCCAAACCGGAGCCGCCCTTTTGTGCACCATCGGCCAGCTCCACCTGACAAAAACGCTCGAAGACAAGATCCTTGAAATTCTGAGGAATACCCCTTCCTTGATCGCGCACTCTCAGCTCTGCTGCCTCCGGGCTGTCAATCACCTCGACCATGATCTTCCCAGATGGAGGTGAAAACTTTATTGCATTAGACAGCAGATTCACAACCACCTGCACCAGGCGATTTTCATCAGCATAGACAAGAGCAGTTGAGCGCGGAACTTCGATTGTGACTTTCTTGAGCTGCGCATATCCCTCGACACCGAACAAGGAACGCTCTATGACGGAGCCCAGTCTGACAGGTCCAAAGGACATTTCCATCTTTCCTGCTTCCATTTTTTCCAGATCGAGCAGATCGTTAATGAGCCCGATCAAACGCATGACATCGACTTCGGCAGTGCGCAAACGCGAGCGCACCTCATCGTTCAAATCGCCAAGAGCACCAGCTTCCAGAAGGGAAAGCGTAGCCTCGACTGATGTAAGGGGAGTGCGCAATTCGTGGCTGACCACGGCAATCAGTTGCTTCTTTACGCGGTCGGACTCTTGCACGCTCTTGACCATGGCATGAAAGACGCGGTCTAGATGTGCAATTTCGTCGCATCCATCCAGCGGCGGATTGAGAGGCTGAGACTTCGCCAGCCGCCTGGTATTATCAGCCAGAACCTGATGCCTGCTGGTCACGACTTTGCTGAAAAATATGGCCAGCCCAACCGCCAGCATGAAACTCGCGACAACGCCGCCGAAGAGTGCCGTCAGAATGAGCCCGCGGGTGCGCGCCTGACGCGCCGGACTCTCTTTCTCGATCTGCTGCTCGGCCTCGACAAATTTGCCAATATCTATCTGGATCTTGCCAATAAGCGCGGTGAGCCGCCCGAGCTTGTCGGAAATATCCGGGTCACCGATCATCAGAGAGAGTCCTGGCATTTGCTCGAATGACTTGCGAGCCGAGGCGATGAGATTGAGGGTGCGGTCAACGGACGTCTTGATATGTCTCAATTTTGCCAGTTGCTGCGGATTGTCGCGCACCAGGGCATCGAGTTGGTCTACTTCGACGCTGACTTTGCGGAAGGCGGTCTCATATGTCTTCTTGAACATCGGCGAGCGTGTATAGCCATAAGCACCAACTGCAGTGCCCGCATCGATGATGCTGCGGGTCAATATATTGGCATGAGCAACGATGTCTTTGGAGTGTTGCTCACGCCGGATTTCGTCTTCTGCCTGGTGAAGTAATCCAGTGAGGATACCGACAAAAAGAATCTCGAAGAAAAACGGCACCGAGACAAGAATCAGCCCCATCTGTGAGAGTTTGAGGTTTATGCGCATCGATGTCGCCGCCCCACCTGCCGATTTGCCGGATCCCTGTTAAGTAAGCCCGAGGCGGGCCCTTCCACAGTGCCAGCATACAGTATGATACTCCTGTGATGTTCCCCCAAAGTTTGGTCCACTTGTTAGGAGACTGCAGCCAAGATACCATGGGCTGACGGAACCTACATCAAGATCAATGAGTTGCGGAAATACCCCGAGATAGAGTCGCTTGCACACCCCTGTCTCTGGGTATTCGGAACCAGAAGCTGCTGCCTTTTCCTCTCTGGCTCACGACGCCAATATTGCCACCGTGCTTGAGGACAATCGCCTTACAAAGAGCCAGCCCCACTCCGGTCCCCGTCGCCGCCGCAAGGTCGTTGCCTGGAACATCGAGCCGGGCAAAGCGCTGGAAAATCTCTTCTTGATGTTCGTCTGGCACGCCCGGTCCTTCATCGGCAACCCTTATTTCCAGGTATTCAGGCTCCTCTGTCACGGTTACTGTCACAACTCCATTTTCGGGAGAAAATTTGATTGCATTGGAGAGAAGATGCGCGACGACTTTTGCCAGACGGTCGCCGTCGGCTGAAACAGTCTCATCACCTGAGGGAATACTGAGCGATATATGTTTGCAGGCAGCCATATCTGAAACGACTCTCAAAGCGCGCTCGAACACATCGGCAAGGATGACGTTCTCGAAAAAGAGATCGAGCTTGCCTGCATCGAGCTTGTCCACATCGAGCAGATCATTTATCAGGGAAATCAAAGCCATAATGTCCGCCTCGGCGGTTCGCAAGCTCTTTCTTGCTGCCTCCGGCAGCTCGCCCATGCCGCCGGCTTCCAGATAAGTAAGGATAGCTTCCACCGATGTCAGCGGGGTGCGCAGATCGTGGCTGACCATTGCCACCAGCTGCTGCTTCAGCCTGTCGGCTTCCTCCAGCCCATGCACCATGGCATGGAACACACGATCTAGATGAGCTATCTCATCGGCGCCGGCAAGCGGTGGATTGAGAGGCTGAGACCTGGACAGCCGCAGTGAATTGTCAGTTAGGACTGTCAGTCTGTCAGTAATTTCTGCGCTGAAAAACATTGCCAGTCCAACCACAATGACGATATTCAGCACCACGGCCAGGGCCATGAACTCTACAATGAGCTGCCGCGTCCTTGCCCTGTCACGAGCGCTAGCCTTTTCACGGAACTTCTCCCCGTCCACCAGAGCATTGACATCGGCATTGAACTGCGCGACACAGGACTTCACCTGCCCGAACGCTTTCGGTCCGCCAATCAAAGCGCCGATTGTCGACTCTTCATCACCTCTGGCCTTGAGCCTGGCGATCAAATCGACTGAGCGATCGACTGATTGCTTTACGGTAAAGAGTTTGATCTGCTGGGCAGGATCGTTTGCCAGCAGTTCGTCGAGGCGGTGCATGCACTTGTACACTTCCTTGATAGTGACAACATGGTCTCTGTCAAAGCGGGGAGCCCTCGTAAGGGCGTAACCTCCAGCACTGGTGCCGGCGTTGACCATATGCCGCATGAGCTGATTGGCCGTCAGGATGACGTCTTTGGCATGGGCCTCCACTTTTACTTCTTGCTGGGCCTGCCGCAAGAGAGAAAACATTGCCACAACGAAAAACAGTTCAAATAAAAGCGGCACGGCAATAAGTATCAGTCCCTTGTGGGCAATCTTGAGATTGACTGGCCGCGAAGGCACCTGCCTTTTTCCGGGCTGGATCATGACTTCTCCTCACTTGCCCGCGCAGGTTCAGCCGATGTTCCCACGATAAGCCGGCTGGCGCTGTCCGAGGCAGGCACCCTGAAATGGAATGTGCTCCCTTTGCCAGGCTCGCTTTTCACCCAGATTGTCCCGCCTAGCTGCTCGATGATCGTCTTGCAAATGGAAAGACCGAGCCCGCTGCCACCTTTGAGCACGGCGTCGGACACCTCAGCCTGGGTGAAGCGCTCGAAAATCAGATCAAGCGCCTCAGCCTTGATTCCGCGCCCTTGATCAATTACAAGCACTTCCACCATGTTGTCGCGCTCTTCCACGGCAAGAGAAACAGTCTGTTCACTCGAGGAGAATTTAATAGCGTTGGATAGCAGATTTACCAGAACCTGAATCAAGCGCCCTTCATCGGCAAAAACTGTGACATCGGTGGGCGGGCAGCTCAAGAAAACTCTCTTCTGGGCAGCGAAGCCTTCGACAGCCCGGATGGAGCGCTCCAGCGCTCGAGCCAACGGGATAAGGGCCGCAGACATTTCCAGCTGCCCGGATTCTACTTTCTGAACATCGAGCAAATCGTTGATCAAAGAAATCAAACGCATGATGTCGACTTCGGCTATCTGCAGCTTATGCTTGACAGGTGACGAGATCTCGCCTTGTTCGCCCGAGTAAACCGAGGTCAAAATGCGCTCGACCGAAGTCAGAGGCGCCTGCAGCTTGTTAGCCACAATACCAATCAATTGCTGTTTCCGGCTTTCTACTTCCTGCAAGCTGCAAGCCATGGAATGAAAAACGCGGTCGAGATCGGCTATCTCATCGCCCCCGGACAATAACGGATAGAGCCTCTGCCCCCGCGACAAGCGAAAAGTATTTTCTGTCAGAACCTTCAGACGCCGCGTAATACCTGAAATAAAGAAAGCTGTCAGGGCCACGGCAAAGAGCACATTCAAGACAACGGCGCCAATCAAGGATTGCTCGATGAGCTTCTGGGTGCTTGCCTGCGTCGCCGGGCTTGCCGTTTCAACTTCCTTTTCTCTTTTCAGAAAGGCTAGCAGCTGGACATCCACCGGATGCATGGCCTTTTCAAGTTCATCTAAAGTCTCTGGGTCCGAGATCATCGATGAGAGGGTCATGTGCTGGTCATCGGAGGCCTTCAAACTGGCTATCTTGGCGATCACGCCGTCGGCAGCCTCCCGGAAACGGCCCAGGTTGCTCAATTGCTCCGGATCGTTTGCAACCAGCTTGTCAAGCTCGCCAAACTCGTCTTTGACGGCGGATATGGCGGACTCTTGCCTGGCGGCAAAAGCGCGGCTCTTCAGGAAACTGTAAGCAGCAGCAGCCGTCGAGGCGTCCACTATGTCTTGCATCAATATGTTGGCATGCTCGATCACATCCTTCGAGTGCGCTTCCCTCTCTATCTCACCTTCAGCCTGTTGAAGCAAAGAGGACAGCAAGCCGACAAAGATAAGCTCCAGCAAAAGCGGAACCGATACCAGAATCAAACCCTTGTGGGATATCTTGAGATGAAAACGCATGAAATTTTGGCATCGAACAACAGACGTTCATTTTAGTTCAAGGAGAGCTATCTCGTGGGTCAGCTCTCGGCCGCAAGAAGAGCTCGGTTGACAAGTTGAAGCTGCCGTCGCGGCCTTGTATAGTTTCTCAGGCTGAATTCACAGGGACTCAAATGGCAAAAATTCTGGTAGTAGAAGACGACCCTCACCTTTCCGGAAGCATCAGAGACTGGCTGACATTCGAGCGACATATAGTCGAAGTCGTGTCGAATGGGAGCGAGGCGCTGGATCTATTGAAGGCCTTCGACTATGACGTTGTCATTCTTGACTGGGAGCTGCCTGAGATGAGCGGTCTGGAAATCTGCCGCCAGTTCCGCAACCGCGGCGGCAAAGCCTCCATCCTCTTCCTCACCGGGCGCGGGGCTATTCCCGATAAAGAAGCCGGGCTAGATGCAGGAGCCGACGATTATCTGACGAAACCTTTTCACATCAAAGAGCTATCGGCCCGCGTCAGAGCGCTGCTGCGCCGTCCGTCGCAATTGCCGACGAACACGGTGCGCCGGGCCGATCTGGAGCTGGATCTCAGCACGCACAAAGTAACCAAGGGCGGCACGGAAGTGACTCTGGCGCGCATGGAATACGCCTTGCTGGAGTTCTTCATGCGCAATCAAAATCGCATTTTCAGCACAGAGGCCCTGCTGGAGCGCGTCTGGGCTTCCGAGGCTGAAAGATCTCCGGAGACACTCAGAACCTGCCTCAAGAAACTGCGTGCCAAAATCGACGCCGAAGGGCAGCCTTCTTTGATCAAGAACCTTCATAGCATTGGTTACATGATGGAGTCCGACTGACTTTTGCTCAAATACCAGGACTGCGGTCACAGCCTGGTCACAACCTTCAACCGCTTGTTCACAAAGCCCCTGTACTTTGTCATATCAAGGGTTTGGTGCTGAAGAAATCGGCTGAGCAAGTAAATGGTTCATCTGGCTAGAGCCACTGAATCTGGCTTGCTTGCATTATCGGGGCTGTCTGTGGGACCTGCTTGCCAGGTTCTTCCCACAAAACATTCATCGGTCATCGTTGCCTATCACCGCGCAGGCAGGACACGTCTTGCCTATGAAAAGCCATGTCCAAGGCAATGCCCAGCAGGAGCAAGCATGCGCCCAGAATCCGAAAGTCAGGTAAGCACTCAAGTTGATGTACTCCAAACTCAAGCCGAGCAATCGCTATCTCCCTTGACGCCGCTGTTACAACAGAACAGCGATTCTCAAAAGGATCTCAGAGGGCTTGCCGACCCAGGCTTGAACTGCCGCGACACATCGGCTGCAGCAGCTTCGGCCAATCTTCTTGAAGACGTTTGGTCCTTCATCAAGACAGCCCGCATTCCGCCTTCGCTTGCCGGCGCATCAGAGCGGTTCCCTGACTGGCAGCCATCCTCCAACAAAGCGGCACGGGGAGACGTCTTTTCTGAGACGGCATTGCCTTCCGGGCGGGCGACCATCAATTCCAGCACTAAAGAAAGTCTGCCAGAAAAAGCCAAGTTGCTCCCGCCGCTCCAGATTGTCGATGGCGAGAAGCAAATTACTTCATTACCTCTGAGCGAAGCAGACAGCAAGCGCCTCGACTATGTCAAAAAACACCGGCAGATAGACTCAATTTCCGAGGGCGACACCTTATATGGAATTGCCAGGGGCGAGCTGCGCAAGCGCGGCGAGGCGACCGGCGAAAAGAGCATCTGGGATGAGGTAAAGCGCCTGGCAAAGCTCAACGGCATCAGTGATCCTGACTTGATCGGCGCAGGCGAGAAGCTGAAGCTCTACGACGACAAATTCATCGCCAGCTTTGAGGCAAGACTGGCAGGACAAAGCAGCGGAAAAGAATCACGGCGCAAGGCAGCCTCCGAAGATACACCCGACCAGAGTGGGCGCCGCAGATCCAAGGACGATGGGAGTGAGTCCAGTCGGGACAGAAGACAGCAAAAGCCCGACGAAAGCGACAGGCAGAAACGAGATAGAAAAGAGAGCCAGGAAGGTGACCGCCAGAGCGGCGATGGAAGAGCTGAACATTCGGGCTCGGCGACTCACGATACGAGAAAATGGACGGAGGCTCAAAAGGCCATGGTGGCAGCGGCGCTGTCAGGCGTCAATGAGAAGATGTGGCGATACGCTGGTTTTAGCGACGGTCATGTCGACGGCGGCAATCTTGGATGCGCCGGCTGGCAGTCCGGTGTTTGCAAACTGGCAGGGGTCAAGAATATGGAGTGGTCAGCAGGAGCTTCCGAAACAGGGCGCAGGCTGCAGAAGGCAGGCTGGCACAAGGTCTCCAAGGACGATATTCGCCCGGGCGATATAGTTGTCTGGACGCCAGCTTATGATGGCGGTCACGGACATATCGGCACCGTCGTGCCAGGCAAAAAAGCTGCCGACAAGCAGCTGGAGTACATCAAAACACACAAGGAAATCGAAATCGCAGGTCACAACGGCAGCCTTGCCAGCGTGGCAAAAGAGCAACTTAAGGAGCGCGGCATCAAACCAGATCGCAAAATGATGAACGATGAAATGAAGCGCATCGCCGACCTCAACGGACTCGATCCAAAAGATCGCCTGAAAAAAGGCGAGCGCCTGAAATTGTACGATGATAAGTTTGTGTCTGCCTGTGAGCAAAAGCTGTCAGAGAAAGGCTCCCGCACAAACCCGCTTGACGGACTGGATATCTGCCACAACAGCTCCGGCAAAGCCCACGGCGTGAGAGCCAGCTTGAAGAGCGTGATGGGCGGCAGACCCTGGTACGTTCTGCGTCCCCCGGACAGTCTCGTTGCCGGGGCAGCCGGCGACGACAGCGAAAGCAAAGACAAATTCCACAGGGCATCTGCCCGGACCATTCACAACGGGCACCCGCGCGACGCCGCACAGGCTCAGCGGGTCGAGACGAGAATGGGCTCACTGCAAAAGGACATGGCGCGCGTTGAATTAGAGCGCACGCAAGCCGAAATTCAGAAGCAGCGCCCAAGTCACCATTTGTTCACAGAAGACTGGCATCATATTCATCCAGGAAGCGCCTTTTACTACTTCCATCTGGCAGCATCGAAACCGGGATCTGAGAGTCTCTTTTCTTTCGGGGGCAGGCAACCATGCAAACAGTCGCTCAAGTAGACATACATCGCCTGACGGTCGAAGCCGAAATGGGGCGCGGATGCTTCATCAAAGCAGCGCTGGACGGGGTTGAGGCGATAGACGAGCGCATTGAGATCCTCAGCCGCATGGCCGAAATCAACAGCCTGCACCGCAAAGAAAATCCGAATGTCCCTTATCTCATCGTGGAAGGTATCGCCCACCAGCTGAGCGAAGCCCTGATCGGGCTCGTCAGAGTCTCACCAGGCACCATTTCCTGGCGGCAAAACATCTACAGACAAAGGATCGCCCTTCAGGCGTAACGAAGCTGGCTGCCAGACAGCCCTTTCCCAATCTGAACTACAAAGTCACATGAGCGGGCACGCTCCAGGACTGCAGAACTGAGAGCGCCGGACATGGGCATATTGCCCGTCAGGACTCGCCAGGCGGATCTTGCGGCACCGCCAGCTGACAGGGCTGCTCCTTGTGTCCCTTGGACCGTACACTGAGGGTCTACCCTGGCTCAGGCAGGCAGATATAGGGCAGCTGCACGTCCAGGCGCTCACTGTTTGGTCACCAGGAAAAGCTACTCTTGGGAAAACAGATTCCAGCGCAGCTTTCAGCACTAGCCGCCAGAGCCTGCCTCAGGCGGAGGGAAGCATATGGCTGCTTATATGGACTGACAAGGAGAATTTTATCGATGTGTGATCTTCGCTTTCATAATCAGCACCCGGACGCAGAGGGCGGCAGCCCTTCGCTATCCTTTACGCACTCGCGTCCGCGTTTCGACCTGAGATATCCCAACCGCTCAGAAGTGTTCGCCGTTAACCGCGATCGCCCTATACCCCTCAACACGGACGAATGGGCAGCCCTGGTGCACTTGCTCAATCAGACCAGCGAGTACGTGCCCTGGCCTCTGCTGAACGACCT
>JAHFBI010000358.1 GCA_023250095.1 Candidatus Melainabacteria bacterium | reverse complement strand
ATACATTGTCTCGAGGACGTGCTCGCCCATGATGGGAGGTTTGCCTGCCAGGGCCTCGTACATGACGCAGCCCATGGCATATATATCCGTGCGCTCATCGAGCTTTCCGCCAAGGAATTGCTCAGGGCTCATGTACAACGGGCTTCCGAATACCTCACCTGTCTGGGTCAGCTGTTGAAACTCTTTCCCGGAATGCGGCAGGAGCTTGGCGATGCCGAAGTCCACAATCTTGACGAAATCTGGTTCATCTCTTGTTTCCACCAGCATGATATTGCTTGGTTTGAGATCTCTGTGCAAAACACCTTTCTCGTGGGCTGCCGCCAGAGCATCACAGGCCTGGATGAAGATCTTTACGGCTCTTTCGGGATCGAGTGGACCTTCGGATTCTATCTGGTCGGACAGACTCCTGCCCTGGAGAAAGTCCATTACCAGATACGGTTGTCTGGACTCAGCCAGTCCGAAATCAAAAGCAGTAATGACATTGGGGTGTCCAATGCAGCTGGCGGCTCTTGCCTCCTGCTGGAAGCGCCGTTTGCTTTGCTCGTCGGACAGCAAGTGGGCATGCAACATTTTGATGGCGACCAGGCGATCCATCAGCTGGTCTTTGGCCTTGTAGACGATACCCATGCCACCACGTCCGATGACTTCCAGAATACGGTAGCCGGAAAGTGTCGTCCCGATCAGAGGATCTGTGGCTGGCGACAGTGGAAGAGAGCTGTCGCAGGCGCACAGGGCATTAGTCCCGGACAACTCCAGTTGGCAAGTCGGGCAGACTCTGATATTGAAGGTAACTTCTTGCTTTCTCTGTTCCATGAGCCGTCTTGCTTGTCTGCTTGTCCTCTATATTGGCAAGCCGCTGAAGGCTAGTAAGGATATTCCCCATTCTAAGGTTTTGCGCTGTCAGGCGCAGCTCCCTGACGCCGATGAGCTCAGGACAAACTCAAGCGGTCGTTAGCGGCAGTCCTGGTCCGGAAAGCTTCGGGCGCAAATCAGTGATGCTGCCATCGGTGCGATACCAGGTGGCGCCAAAAATACCTTTTTCCATAATCTCGCTATAAACGCTGAATACGCATTTCCCAGGACCGACACTGGCTTCCTCTAGCATGGGCGCCGTCCACTTGCGTAAGGTCAGGATACGGGGAGCGCTGCCGGTTACCACCCAGATCGGGAAGCCAGCTTTGAGGAAGGATCTGATTTTCGGATCCCAGTGTCTGGTCTGGCGAAAGTTTCCCGTGTCAATCTCCAGCAGCACTTTTATGGGATCCATACCGGGATAACGGAAGGAAATGGTGGCGTCGGACTGTTCGTCAAGATCATCGATGTCACCGGAGAGCTCTCGCCAGAACTCGCGCCCGGTGGTCCACTCCAGATCGGCAATGAGCCGCTGTTTCTCCGCTTCTTCCATGGATAGTCGCATGTCGACCAGGCGCAAAAAATGCTCTTTGTGATATGTGTGCGGTGGACCGGTCGGGATAGTTTCCCAGGAAATGCCTCTGTGCTGCTCGAGAGCTTTTGCCCCGGCGGCGGTAAGAAAGTAGATCAGCTCCGGGCGTCCTCGCCCTTCCATACGCCCGCTGGAAGCCGAGCCTGTATAACCAGCTTGCTGCAGGCGCCTGAGACGCTTACGTGCTGTCTCGTAGCTGATGTCCGGAAAACAAAGCATCGCCAGCTGACTGGAGCTGATTGTCCGGTGCAAATACAGCTGCACCAGAGCCCAGACGTCCCTTTGCATCAGAACCAGGCTGGGCTTTTTTGATTTTGACTTGGCTGGCTTGTCTGTCAACATTTCTTGGGACTCCGCTGCCGGTCACCTGAAAACTAACCGCTTATCTACCCCTTAAATAAGATTCTACGGCAATACACCTCGTTTGGATCTCCTTGCAAAGGCTAGTTTCTTGGCCGGAAGCTGGACTGCCGTCGGCCGCCCATTTGCCTGAAAGGCAAGGCTTACAAAAATTTGTCAGCCGAAGACGTCTGGACAGATCAGCTGCTGCCACTTTCTTTCAGTGGAGGCTCCAATGCGGTGCCTGTGCCCGGCGGCAGGCACTGGTTAGAATTCTATGCTTCCCGGTCTTTGCTGGGGGCGGACTGGCTGCGTGCCCTGTCCTGCCTGGGGTTGTTGAGCGGAATTCTGGGCAGGGGCACTTTGTGGTCTGCCACCATCGAAGCCCAGTTTGCCAAGATCCGGGTTGAGGCTGGTGACTGGCGGACGCTGACCTGGCATGGGGGGAGCCTGTGGTGGCGGGAAGGAGGTTGCCGCACCCGGTGCTGTGGGCGACGAAGTCCCGGACGAGCCGGTGTAAGCCATCTCCGGCACGGAACCGGGTTGGCGATCGTGTCCTTGTCCCTCTGGCGTAGCCTGCCTCTGTCCAGGGAAACCGGCTGATGGCGGCATGCTCGCCTGGGGTTGTGCCGACGCGAAGAAATCTGGTGGCTCAGAGGCTACTCCCCGCCCGACTGTGAGCGCGGGAGGAGCCGGCGCAGCCATTGTTCCTGGCGCGGTAGTGGCAAAAGACGGCGCGGCCGATGGCGGGGTTGCTGCGGATGGGGCGACTGCTGAGGCTCCCAGGAATTTTCCGCACTCGATGCAGAATCTGCCCTTGCCCGGCGGCTGGCTGCACTGCGGGCAGAGTCGCTCGCTTGCAGCTGCCGGAGTACCTGGGGCAGATGTTGCTGGTCTTGAGAGAGCGCCAATGGGCAAGGCAGCATCGGACAGGGCTTTGCCCGACATCATGCCCGCCAGGATTGGATTGGAAATTCTGGCGCTTGCCGGTACGTGTTGTCCGTTGCCGCCGGGGACCCCTTCCGGAGAGGAAGGCTCGCCAGGTAATCCTCCCGGCAAGGAGGGATCTCCTCCCGGAGCTGAATCGGGCGAATCCGGGGAACGTCCGGCCACATTGTGCAGAAGGTGCAGTCTGGCAATTTCTTCAATGCCTCTCAGGTCGCACATGAAAGGCTTGGTCTCTCCGAATTCAGGATCGCCTGCCGGAGAAAGGTAGACCAGAGCATGGTGCTTCTCCATGCGCTTGATCGAGTCGGCGTCGACACGCGGTACAACCTGTTGCGAGTGGATTCTGTTCCAACTCGTCGGGAATATACCGAAGCCGTTCGAGTCGTAGTGGTCGGAAATGCCCGGAACGATGATGGCATGCTTGCCGACTTCGTCCGAGAAGAACTTGGCGGTAGATTCATCGGCGTTGTGCAGGCAGACGCGAATCGAGGAGTTGGAGAAGATGGTCTTCAACTCGCCGGCTCCACCCGAGGTCGGATCCTGTCCGCCGGTGCTCTTGGCGATCTGGCTGATATTCTGAAGGATGACCGTAAGACCGCCGTTTGCACCACGGACGATGGCGGAGAGACGTCCGGCAAGGTCGATGTTCAAAGTCTGATATTCGTCGAAGAAGGCAAACAGAGGCAGGACGGACTTGGTGCCGTATCTGGTGTGCAAGGCTTGCTGCAACTGGTAGACGAAGCACGCCGCCAACGATTCCGCGTCCGGACCGAGGCTGGCCGGGGCGCCGAAGATGAGTACTGTAGGTCTGTGCATGGCTGCGCGCATGTCGATGCTGGACATTTCCGTGGAGCGCAACACGTTGGGGTTCTTGAACATGCGCAGGCGACCGCGCACACCCTGTATATTCTTGTCCCAGTCCGTATCGGTGCGGATGATGGAAGAAAGGGTTTGCGTCAGCTCGTTCAGTTCGGAGGCGTTTACATCGGGATTGCTTTTGAGGCGGCGCAGGGACTCGACTATATTGCGGCGGTTGTTGACCAGGCGCATCAAGCCGCGCGGATTGCAGGGCAGCGGCTGGACCTCGGCGACCTGACCGTTTTCGTCTTCGCCGGCCACCATGACCGCGCCCCATTTGAGCAGCTGTGCCAGCCCGCAAATATATCCATGGTCGCGTTCCGCCCAGTGTTGCTCTTCCGGTGGCAGTGAGTTGACATCCTGCACTATCGACGAAGCAAATGTAATGGGATCGAGATCAAGAGGGTTCCAGTTAATGGAATCCGTGTCCAGAGGGTTGAAATAGAGAGTGTCGAATCCGGCTTGCTTGGCTTCGGGCAATACAGTGTGCTTAAAACCTTCGTGCCTTTCGTCGAGGTTGGGATCGTTGGCTTTGGCCTCGAGCGCGATAATGACGCAAGGCTTGGCCAGAAGGGCTTTGATCACGGCTCGCATCAAGGTCGTTTTACCGGAACCGGATGGAGCGACGATGAACATGTTCTTGTTCGGCAGCCGCCCGAGCGGAATGGTGATAGGCAAGTGCGTCCTGGCCAGAAAGCCGAAAGGAATGACTACACCGTCCTGGTCGGTCCAAGTCGCTTGCGGATCGCGTTTCCCCAGCCGTCCGTGACGCCTGAGGTTGGGCGGGCAGACAAAGGAACGCTCATAATCGCGTGGTCCCATCAAGCCTGACGGCGGGTTGAAAGTGCGTATTGTCTGCCAGGGGAACAAACGCTTTTTGTGTGCGGCGGCAATGATTAACGCCAGCAAAATGAGGGTTGGCAAGAGGATGGCGATGGAAGTGGCATCGAGAAAACCGTGCGTTCTGTACCCGACCGAGGAGAGATTGGTGTGCCCGGGCACGCCTTCCATGCGCAGGCTCTTGCCTTGCATCGGTAGGCCGGCAGTCGGTGGCGCGCCAGCTCCCGGGATGACCCCGGGCAGTTGCGCTTGCCCATCGCCCTGTGCGCTGGAAGCGGGAGCCGGTCCTGAGCCTGGAGCAATCCCGGCTGCTTGTCCGCCGCTCAACAGTTGCGCGCCCGGCTGCATCAAAGGATTAC
>JAHFBI010000357.1 GCA_023250095.1 Candidatus Melainabacteria bacterium | reverse complement strand
GTCTTGGGGAATTGTCTGACGTTGTGCTTGATGGAAGCATTTGCCAGAGCAAGTATTTCCGGGCGGGAGCGATAATTGTTCTCCAGGCGCAGAACATGAACATCGGCGTAGCGCTCGGCAAATCCGTAGATGTTTTCGAAATGCGCACCGCGGAAGCCGTAAATCGATTGAGCGTCATCGCCGACTACCATGACATTGCGGTGCACGGTGGCAAGCAAGTCCACAATTTCCGCTTGTAATTTATTCGTATCTTGATACTCGTCGACCAGAATATGCAGGAAATGATTCGCCCAGTGTTTCAGTATTTCTGGACAGGTGGTTAAAAGGCGCTTCCAGTTCAAGAGAAGGTCGTCATAATCCATGGTGTTGCTGGCGAGCTTGCGCTTGGCATATCTTTCGAAAACCCGCTCGATGTCTGCTGTCAAAGGCTGGAAATTAGGGAAGTGAGAGGCGATCAGATCTGTCACGGGCAAGCCTTTGTTGATGGAGAGACTGAGCATGTCCTGCAGCAAGCCCGGCTGAGGAAAACGCTTTCCTTTGAGATCGATGCCGGCGTCTTCGATTGCTGATTCCAGCACATCTTTTGCATCTTCGCTGTCGGCAATGGTGAAGCTGGCTGTGTAGCCGAGCGATTCGGCGTGGCGGCGCAGGATGCGGTTGCCGATCGAGTGAAAAGTTCCGCCCCAGATGCGCCGGACGTCGGTTGCAACCAGTTGCTCGACGCGTTGAAGCATCTCACGGGCAGCTTTGTTGGTGAAAGTCACGAGCAGCAGGCGGTCTGGCGGTACTCCGCTTTCAACCAGGCGCGCCACGCGATAAGTGACAGTGCGGGTCTTTCCCGAGCCGGCGCCGGCAATTACAAGGGTGGGACCGCTGGCGGCAGTGACGACCTGAAATTGCTGGGCATCCAGCTCCTTCTCGTAATCGATCTTGAACGGTCCTGTGTCATGACGTTTTATCGTGTAGCGCTTGCTCATCTGCCTTGACCGTCTTTGTCTTGTGCTTGGCTCGGGGTTTCGTCGGGGTCGGACTTTAGAATCTGCGCTATACGGGCTTCAATGAGGTGTCCATCTAGGGGGCGTTTCATTACCTTCAGCAGAGCTGCGTAATAACGCAGACTGCCGAGCAGCTCGCGGCTGTCCGTGCCGTAAAGCGCCTCTTTCATTGCCAGGGCTTGTTTCAGATATTCTTCGGCTATGGGAAACATGTGGCGTGCCCCATAGAGGACAGCGAGATTGTGCAAGTTGAGCGCGATGTCGGCATGAGGCTCATTGCCGTGGATTCTCAGTTTGATGTCCAGAGAACGCTTGTAGAGTGGCTCGGCCAGTGTCAATTTCTTGCCGGTGTGCAAGACGGCAGCAAGATTGTTCAGGCTGAGCGCCAACCTGGGATCGTCCTGGGCGAATTTCTCCGCTGCCTCGACCGCCTTCAGGAAGATTATTTCAGCTTCCTCAATCCGCCCTTCAGAAAATGCCGCGTTGCCGGCCTCGACTGACTGCTTCCAGCTGTCATCCACAGTCTGCCACTCCTGACACGAATGCAACAATTATCCTCCAGAAAAGACAAATTCCCACATTCTTCCTACTTTGTCTTTGTCGGCTGATAGGGCAGGGGAATGAAATCAACCGAGGGGCGCTGCTGTCCGGACTGGGGAAAAAGGTTCATGTATTGAAAAATCTCTACAGGCATTTCTTCCCTGACGGCAAGCCCTAGCTCCACTGCTTCTTCAATGGTAATGGGATAATCCTGGGTCCAGCGTCCCGAGGTCAGAAGGTGGGCAAGCTCGTCGGCTTTTTCACCAGAGCGGTGCCGTCGAAGGAGAAGTGCCACTAGCTGTTTCATCTGTGCCACAGCTTTGCCGGCTTGATCGACCAACAAGAAGGTCTCGTCATCAATATCTTCCGGCTTCTTGCGCTGGCTTACGGTGAGCACGGAAGCTGCCGGGAAGCGTCCGATGGTCGGGTCGAGCGCGCCGAGCACGGCGTCTGGGCTCATCACCAGCTCATCGGCAGCAAGAGCTATGAGAGTGCCTCCGCTCATTGCGTAATGTGGCACGAAGACTGTCACTTTTCCTTTGTGCCTGTTCAGCGCCCGGGCAATCTGTTCGGCCGAAAATGACAGCCCGGCCGGGGTATGGAGAATCAGGTCCAGTGGCACCTCCGCAGACGTCAGATGTATGGCGCGTAAGATGGCTTCTGAATCTTGAATGTCCACATATTGCACAAGAGGAAAACCAAAAATATTGACGATCTCTTTGCGGTGGATGAGCGATATGACACGCGACTGGCGTTTGAGCTCGATATTGCGCATCATCGTCTGGCGAGCCCAGTCAAGCATGCGCTGGCGGATTACAGGTTGCAGGAGGAGGAAGGCAATAGCCGCCCAGTACAGGTTGGAAAGCGAGCCGGTAAAATTGTGCCAGTTCATAATTTACCCCTTACCATGGCCAGTATTCGTCCTTGTGGAAGCGGCGATAATCTTTGCGCTCGAGAAGTTTCACCAGGATGGCCCCTGTGACAAAACCGCCAATATGCGCCCACCAGGCGACGCCACCGGCTTGCTCGGCAAGTGCCGAATGATCCAGAGCTGACCAGCCAGTGACCATCTGGCTGAGAAACCAGAAGCCCAGGTAAAAATAAGCAGGGACATGGATAAAGACAGGGATGAAGCCGACAGGGACCAGCGTAATGATCCTTGCTGCAGGAAAGAGTAGCAGGTAAGCCCCGAGAACGCCGGCGATGGCCCCGCTGGCGCCGATTGTCGGCAAGGTGACATCGACCCCGGAAAGAATTTGAGTGATGCCAGCTACTATCCCGCAAACAAGATAAAAAAGGAGAAAGTTGGCGTGACCGAGCCTGTCCTCGATGTTGTCGGCAAAAATATAGAGAGCCCACATATTGCTGATTAAGTGCAGCCAGCCGGCATGGAGAAACATGGAAGAGGCCAGCGTGAAGATCTCTGCTGCCGAAAATTGGTGGATGAAACGGCTGGGCACCACGCCATATTGCATGATAAATGAATTGACTTCCTCCTTCGGCAGGCTTGTCTCGAAGAGGAAGACAAATACATTGGCGGCGATGATTATCCAAGTGATCGCCGGGGTCGAGCGTGACGGGTTGGCATCTTGGAGAGGAAACATTGGACCTGCTGAAGATCAAGGACCGGCATGGTGGTGGTCTTGCTGTCGGGAGGCAAACTTTCTCTTCCCAGGCGTTTGCCTGCCACAGTTTAGCCTTGTTTGGCTGGTCAGCACATTTTAATGAATTTGGATGCCAATTTCTCCTTCGGTCCATGGAAGGCTTAAGTTTGCTGTGGGGCGGCCGAGTTTCTGTTAATGAAGCTCCTGCGGATCTCAAGGCAATCCTTATGAGATATCATGTTTGAGCCCGGCGGGCTGAGAGTCACCAGCCGGCACAGCCCTGGGTGGCTAAGACAAAGGCTGCCGGTGAGAGGGAGCCGGACAGAGGCTTTTGCGGAGACACTGTTCTTGACAAAGGGATTGCTTGAAAGTGAGGCAGTGGAACATCTGCAAAACATTCATCCTGGCAGACTTTGTCAAGCTCTTTGTCTGGCTTTGTCTTTTCTTGGCGAGTGCTGCCCCTGATTCTTTTGCCGAGAGCACTTTGCAGCCGGTCGGCGCGCCGCCGCCGGGGGCGAATTCAGTCTTTACTATCTTTTCCGCTCTGGACACGGCTTTCATGAATTATCCAGCCATTGCCCGCGCGAAAGCCAGGCGCAAAGCGGCTCAGGAAGGCATCAGCCTGGCTGCTACTGCTTTTTTGCCGCGTCTGGATCTTGTTTATCAGGAGAACCGCGCCAGCGAGAATGGCTATTTCGGCACTTATCTGCCGTTAGCTCCTCTGCCGATTGTGAGCGGCCCGCCAACTTCTCTCAAGAGGCGGAATTTCGACAGCGTCTGGACATGCGCAGGTGGTGCCATTTTTTGCTGGGAGCTTGTGGATTTCGGATTGCGCAGCAGCCAGGTCAAAGTAGCTCGCGCCGAAGACGCCGAGGCTGAGGCCCAAACCCGGCTGACAAGGCTCGATGTGGCAGTGGCGGCCGCCGACGCATTCGTGGGCATGATCGCCGCGCAACAAAAGGTGAAAGCAGCCGCAGCCGATGTCGAGCGGATGCAAGTTTTTTCGGTTGCTGTGCATACCCTTGTAGACAATCAGTTGCGCCCGGGTGTGGACGCCTCCAGAGCAGATGCCGAGCTGGCTCTTGCCCGCGATGATCTCATTGCCGCCAGGCAGACCCTTGAAGTCCAGCGCGCGACGTTCGCTGAAAAGCTCGGGCTTGCCGGAACTTTCGTTGCAGTGGATCAAGGACCGTTTACTACAATTCCTGTCATTGAGAAGCCGCCGGTTTTGCCGCCTTTCCAGTTCCACCCGCTGGCTCTGTTGAACGAGTCAGCGATCAAGACCGTTGAGGCCAGGCAGGAGGTTTTGAAACGTTCCTGGTATCCGCATATCTTTGCCCAATCGGTCCTTCAAGGGCGCGGTGGCGGATTCAATCCCGGCGGCAGCCTGGCCAGGCAGGGATATCTGCCTGTTATCCCCAACTGGGCAGCCGGTCTCACAGCTACTTTCCCAGTCCTGGATATCTTTGAGATAAAGGCTAAGCAGCGCATTGAAAGGGCCAGGGAGCAAGCCGCTCGCGCTACTCTGGATGAAACCATACAGAGGCTCAAGGGCGAAGGGGCAAGGGCAAGGGCGCTCATCGACGGCGCAGAGCAACTGGCGGCCAACGCTCCGACTTTTCTCAAAGCTGCCAGGGACACGGAGACAC
>JAHFBI010000356.1 GCA_023250095.1 Candidatus Melainabacteria bacterium | reverse complement strand
GTAGAAATTACCTGGATCATGTTAGCTCCTTTCACCCTGAGAATTATGACTGAAGACAAGGCTTTCCATCAGAGAAGTTTTGCCGGGAATTGTATTTATGGCTTTGGATTATTGTTGACAACGCGGGGTGCCGAGGTTAGTATTGGGGCGCTGGCCTTTCAAATTTGGTTCTGATAGCACTCCATGAATGGTTGTCGAACAGGTGTTGTTCCACGACTTTTTCACAACTGCTGACTAAGATCAACATCATGAGCTCGTTCCTGTGCGGACGGGGTGCTGTCTTGCGCTTACCAGAAATTACAACAGGTCCAGAAAGCAATGTTCAAAACTTTTTTGATTGCAATTACCACGGCTGTTTGTGCTGCCAGCCCTGTCTTGGCGCAAAATGCACTCAATTCGACAGCAGATACCGGTGCCGGTTGGCATGATGCCGGCCCCACCTTGAATGGTGGCGGTGGCTGGGCGGATTTCACCGGCACTCAAGGAGCCAGCGATCCGCGTGGACCAAGGTTAGAAGGCAGCCCGGTCGGTTTCGGATCAAGCGGAGCCGCAAACGGAGCACCCTTTCCCGGTACATTCATCGCTCCTGCCAATCTGGCACTGGCAGCGGAACGCAAGCGAGGACTGCCCCCGACCCGTCTCGATAGCATAGTCTTCTCCTCCGGCTACGCCGATGACGTTTTCGGCGACGAAGGTACCTGGGGCCCGCCTCCATACGACAGCTTCGGCACCATAGACCGTGGTGTCCACGCTACTACCGGACACCAAAGCGACGCCCCCTCCGCCTGGTACTAGCTCCCGAGGGCACCGAAGGCGACGGAGCCCCCGAAAGAACAAAGCAACCAGCGCGGCAACGGCGGCGAGGAGCCGTCGGCCGCCAAGCGGCTTAACAGCGGAGGAGCCGAGGGCACCGAAGGCGACGGAGCGAATTAATTAGGATAATCCCAAGCCTCCGGCGCATCGCTTTTGTGCCCGGTAGTGAGCCCTTCGCTCCAGATGCCCCGCTCGATGCGGTGCTCCTGCGTGAAGCAGTCATAGGGAGGTTTGTCCCATTCTCCCTCGTCGCCATAAATGTGGTCGTTATAGCCTGATTCAAAGACAAAGCTGTCAAGACGAGTTGGTGGGAGCTTTGTCAGTCCTTGCTGTCTGAGGGCCAGGTTGGCCGGGGCGATGAATGTTCCGGGAATTGGAGCGCCCGTAGCCGCGCCGCTCATGCTGCCGGTGCTCTGGAGCAGTGGATCCCAGATGTGCTCATCACCCTGATTGCGGGTGTAGTCAGCCCAGCCCGAGGTTTCGCTGTTATGCCCGGTAGGAGAAGCGTCATGCCAGCCCGCTCCTGTGTCGGCTGTCGAATTGAGCGCGCTCTGCGCCCAGGTCGGGCACGACGCAAGAAGACTTACTGTGACTGCCATCAACATACCTTTCAACATACCTTATCCCTCTTTAGCTTTTCTTTGATTGCTCTAGCCTGTCTGTCCGTTCTCAGAAGAAACCGAATGGATCGCCAGTACCGTGATATTGGGTGTCGTCCTGGTAATAGCGCATATCTTTGCCGGGCTCTTTCGCCCAGTCGGGACTGCCAAAAATTGCTTGCCGTGTTGTGCCGTCCAAGTCAACGTCGAGTTTGCTATCTCCGGCAGGCGGGTAGATTCCCCCGTATTTGCCGGCTTGATGCGGTCCGGCGTAGAACTGAGGCTGGTCAGCGTCATTGCTACCCGGAGCTGCCCCGGTGCTTTGAGACCCGGGCAATGGAAGCAGTGTCTTCTGTGGCGCAAGCGGTGCTGGACCTTCCAGATAATCGCTGGCACTGGGAGGAAGCATCGTCGGGCGTCCATCCGGGTGTCGGTCGGGCTGCAGACGACTACTTCCGAGAAAGTCGTTCATCGTTGGTGCTGGGGCTCCGCTTTTAAGGAGTGTTTTTTCGCCCGGGCTTCCTGGCGCTGCCGAAGGTGCCATGGAGTCTTGAGCCTGGGCGCACGAAGACAGCAATAAAAAGATGGATGTTGACAATAGTGCGGGCTTGTATGTCTCTTTCACGAAGATGCTACCTGTTTGGAACGACCAGCAGCAAATCAGCGGTTTAGTAAGGGGTGCCGGGATTGATCGCAACGGATGTCTTTTTCTTACCCGCGGGCACACAAAAAGACACTTTAATGGCTACAAAGTAGCTGTTTCAAAAGTGCTTGTCAAGTAGATTTGAAGCCTGGCAACCTTAATTTTGCCTGGCGGTTCCATCCACCAAATGGCTTGCTGTCTGGTTTGGCGATTTACTGGCTAAAAGTATCCGTTTGTGATGTCCAGATCGACAGAGCCTGTCGAACAAGTAGGTGCTGGGCTGCCGAGCCAGGGACCGCCGAGTCCCGGGGCGCCGCTGCCGTGGAATCCCAGGTTGAAGCTGCCAGAAGGGAATGGCTTTTGCGATACTGAGCCGGGGGCAAGCAACTCAGTGCTGCACTCCGGCTGGACCATCGATCTGTAATTTTGAGTCTGTGAATATTGCGATTTCCCTGTCTGTGACGGTACGTCAAAGGGGTAATTGAGGTCTTCTACGCCCTGCCAGGTCTTGTCGCTCGTGTAGCTCTGTTGTCCGGTGTCAGCATATCCGCCGCCGCCCTGTCTGCCTTGCTGACCGAGTCCGTAATCCGGCGTGAATCCACCGCCGACCGGGCTGAATATCGGTCCGTCCATGAAATCTGCCTGGCTGGCAGGGGTGCTGAGATAGAAAGCAATTGCTGTTAAAAAGCCAAGATAAAGTAGCTTATTCATATCGTTGTGCAATCTTCAACAAAAGGTTCGCTGAACCGGTGTGTTCTAAGTAGTAAACAGGAAGACACTCTTCCGCATGCTGATGGTATTCTCTGTTTCGCGGCTTGTCAATAGGCTATCATCACAATCTTTGCACGTTCTCAAGCTCAGGTAATCCGGTAGTGTTCCGGGTGGGGCATGGCGAAGTTATATCTTGGAATCGAGACAAGTTGCGACGAGACGGCGGCTGCTGTTGTGGCTGACGGGCGCAGGGTCTTGTCCAGCAAACTGCTGTCGCAGATCGAGCTTCACGGTCAGTTTGGCGGTGTCGTCCCAGAAGTTGCTGCTCGCAAACATCTGGAGACTGTCAATCTGGTGATCGAGGATGCACTGACTGCCGCTGGCGTTGCGCCTGTCGAACTGGATGGCATAGCCTTCACAGCAGGGCCCGGGCTGGTAGGAACATTGCTGGCCGGGATGTCGGCAGCCAAGTCCTATGCCTGGGCTTTCGACCGCCCGCTGATTGCAGTAGATCATTTGCTATCGCATGTCTGTGCCAATTACCTGGACACGGATCTCGAGCCGCCTTTCATTGCTCTTCTGGTCAGTGGCGGGCATACGCAGATTGTTCACTTTGAGGATTATCGTACCGGCAAGATCCTGGGACAGACTCTCGATGATGCTGCCGGGGAAGCATATGACAAAGTGGCGCGATTGCTGGGTCTGGGTTATCCAGGTGGACCGGCTATCGACCAACTGGCTCAAGCCGGCAATCCCCGCGCTTTCAATTTTCCTGAGGGTGTTGTCTCTGGCTATGACTTTAGCTTCAGCGGTCTGAAGACGGCTGTCCTGCGCTGTGTGCAGAAGCTCGGGCAGCCATTACCGGCTGCTGATCTGGCAGCTTCCTTTCAGGAGGCGGTCACAAAAGTCCTTGTCAAAAAAACGCTTCAGGCCTGCGTGCAATTAAATGCCCGGCGCCTGGTGCTGGCCGGTGGAGTGGCTGCCAACATAACCTTGCGAGAAAAATTTTTGTCAATGTCGCCTGTTCCTGTTTATTGTCCTCAGGTAGCTCTTTGCACGGACAACGCTGCTATGGTGGCAGCTGCAGCCTTCTTTTGCGGTGTTCCAGTCGGGCTAGAGGCATCTGTGTATTCGCGCCAATGCTGACTGCAAGCTGCGACGGGGATTTGGACCTATTTGCGGGAAGCCAGTGAAGGCAGTATATATATGGTTTACCCCTAAGGGGGATTACTAGATTTGTATATGATTACCACAAAGTACCCTAGTTTGCCTTCACGGATAGGCTACAACATGTTAGCATGACAACAAGTGTCTACAGAGGAAGAAGGAAGACGCACAGATTCAGGCTTTGCTGATTGCAAAGTAGTATCCCTCATTCCAAAAGATAGGGTTCAGAATATATGGCATTCGAGGATAAGTTACTCACGTGTAGAGATTGCAATAAGCAATTTGTTTTCTCCGGCGGCGAACAAGAATTTTTTGCAGCAAAAGGGCTCGTAAACGAGCCTAAGCGCTGTCCGAACTGCAGGCTGCTCATGCGCATCCAGCGCAATGGCGACGATGTCAATCGCGTTGCGGAAGTAAGTTGCGCAGAATGTGGCGTACCTACGCGCGTGCCGTTCCAGCCCAAGGGCTATCGGCCGGTGTATTGCGCTTATTGTTTCCAGACCAAGAAGAAGGAAATACAGGCAGAGCCGAGTGTAAGCTCCGTCGATGAAGCCGAGGATGTTGTGGCTGTCTTGCAGCCCTGATTTATCTCGCAACAAATCAATGCAATGTTGTTCCGTCCCAGCTCACGGGCCGCTTGGAGTGGCTTGAGTTTATTGGGTAGTGATCAATGCAGGCTAGTACCGGCCGAGTTGCCGGTACTAATTTATAATTTGTTGTGGAGCTTGATAGATCTCCCGATTCAAGAACGGGTAAATGTCCGACCAGTCGACCAGACAAGCAGAATCCTGTCCAGCCTGTGGGCAAACGGCACCGCCGACCGGTGTCTGTTGTGGCTTTATGGCCAGCGAGGAGGAC
>JAHFBI010000355.1 GCA_023250095.1 Candidatus Melainabacteria bacterium | reverse complement strand
TAACTCGCGGCGACTTCACGCGCTGGATGTACCGTGTCAGGCAGATCGAGCCATATACCCCGGAGGCTGCCACTTATTCCGATGTGCAGGCGGACAACCCTTATTTCAAAGAGATTGAGGGCGCCACGAAAGCGATGATGGTGCAGGGATACAACATCAAAGGCTCTGCCAAGAAACAATTCAAGCCGGAGCAGTTCATCACGCGCCAGGAATTTGCTGTCATGTACGGCACGTTTTCCGGAAAACGCGGTCGAGCTGAAAAATTGAGCAAAGAGGATCTGGAAAGTTATGTGCGCTATAACCCTTCCACATCAGCTTTTGGTGAAGTCACATACAAAGACATTGGGGATGTGGATGACTGGGCAAAAAAATGGATAGCAGTCGCACACCAGGCTGGACTTCTCGAACAGGCATTCGACGTCAATCCTTATGACTGTGCTGAGGAGAAAAAATATTTCAGACCGCAGCAACGCATGACCAGAGCTGAAGCAGTGAACATACTTGTGAAGTTATACGGATTGAGCACACGCAAGGCTGTCAGCCCATAGCCCGGCAAAAGAGGCTAGGTTTGAAAGACAATGTCGCAGAAAGCTTCCAGCTTTTCGGCTCTGCCGTGCAACCGCACTTTCACGCCTTCGGCGGCCTTGACCACTGAGAGATCGTAAGCTGTGACCTGGGCTTGCCCGCTGGCTTCCACGACGACTTCGCCATGAGCCATTACCTGCGCATTTTCGCAGGCGACCACGCAGGCATTAGCCTCGGCATAGACCTTTGATCGCCCATAGGCTCTCACCAGAGCGCAATCGCGAACGAAGACTTCTGTGGCTCCCCGGGCGCTGACATGGACTTCGTCACGAGCTTCGATGATCACGAAACCGGCAGCAGATATTGTGGCATCATCAGAGCCGACAATTTCGCAACAGCCAGTGGCGTCCACCGCAACTTTCTCATATGCTTCCACATAACAGTCTCCCCGGGCTGTAACGCAACAGCGTCCGACAGCTACTACATTTGCCCGGTCGCTGGCGCTCACCCGGCAATTATCGCGGGCGGCCACCCGAGCATAATCTACGGCGCGCACAATGGCTCTTTCGCTGGACTTTACTCTTGCATGCCCGGCAGCCAGGATTGTAGTCTGTCCGGAAGCTTCTATGCTGGCTTTGCCTGCGCAGAAGACGGCAGCACTGCCTGAGGCACTTACTTTGGCATTGCCTGTCGCCTCGACAAAAGCACTGCCATCCGCCTGCACAAAAGCATTGCCGGAAGCCTGGACCCGGGCATTTTCCATCGCATGGACCCGGGCGTTTCCAGCTACTGTTATTTTGTGGTCGCTGCCTACGACATGAAAGCCACTGGTGATCACAGTGTCCTTGGAACTGGACTTTGTTCTGGCGCCATCGCATCTGGTTAAAGCCTGCTTCGACTGTGTGCGCATTGCCGTGCCCTCAAAACAAATCAATTCCTCTGACCCTATTCCCAGCATAGTTGCCGGTTCAACGGGACATCTATCCGCTTATGTAAGCCTTTCGTAAAATCCTGGTAATTTCAGAGGGCTTTATCAGACCAGCTCAACCAGGCTGGCGATGCCTTGCCCGACGCCGATGCACATGGTCGCCAGCCCCCGCCTTGCTTTGCGCCTGCGCATCTCATAGATCAAGGTGGTCAGAATCCTGGCGCCGCTCATGCCCAGCGGATGACCAAGCGCTATGGCGCCGCCGTTCACGTTCACTCTTGCTTGATCGAGCCCCAGCTCCCGGATACAAGCCAGCGACTGAGCGGCGAAAGCTTCATTAAGCTCGATGAGATCGATGTCGGAAATGCTCCAGCCGGCGCGCTTGAGTGCTTTGCCGACAGCCGGTACCGGTCCGATACCCATCAAGCCAGGGTCGACCCCGGCAACGGCCGCTGTCACGAAACGGGCAATCGGCTTCAGTCCAAGCTCTTGCGCCTTGAGTGCGGACATCAGCAATATGGCACAAGCACCATCATTGATACCGGAAGAATTGCCGGCTGTGACTGATCCACCTTCCTGAAAAGCAGGTTTCAATTTCTTTAAGTCGTCAAGTGTAGTCGAAGGCCTGGGGTGTTCGTCAGTATCGACGACCTTCACCTGCCCTTTTTTCAGCGGCACCGACACAGGCAGAATTTCCTCGGCGATCTTGCCTGCTTTGAAGGCTTCGGCGTATTTTTCCTGGCTTCCAAGAGCAAAAGAATCTTGATCCTCTCGGCTGATTGCATACTTCTGAGCCACATTTTCTGCTGTCTCACCCATAGAGAACGGGTGGTATACAGCCGAGAGTCTGGGATTGATGAATCGCCAGCCGAGAGTCGTGTCATGAAGCTTCATTTCGCCCCGCGGGAATTCGCTCTCCGGCTTGGACATGACGAAAGGAGCGCGGCTCATCGATTCTACTCCGCCGGCAATATAGATATCGCCAGTGCCTGAGGCGATGGCGCGAGCAGCTGTGGCAAAAGCATCCAGGCTCGAGCCGCACAGACGATTGATTGTTGTGCCGCCGACGGAGGTGGGCAGTCCGGCAAGCAACGCTGCCATGCGTGCTACATTGCGATTATCTTCCCCGGACTGGTTGGCGCAGCCCCAGACGACATCTTCAATCTCCGCAGCATCGAATTCAGTGCGCCGCAAAAGTCCGGCGATGACGTGCGCGGACAGATCGTCGGGACGCACATCTTTGAGAGCCCCGCCGTAACGGCCAATCGGGGTGCGAACGGCATCGACAATTACTGCTTCCTTCATTAGAACTCCAGTTTCATTCTTGTTTGACGGCTCCGTTATGCCGGCCTGGCGCAATCCAGAATTCCCCATCCTGAGCCAAATCGCTCAAAACATCCTCGGGACAATTCTCGTTAATCGCTACCAGCTCCCGGACAACTGGATCATCGTCGTGGGATAGCCGGCTCAAAATCTGCTTGGGAGCCGAAGCATTGTGGGCGACGGAGCGCCTCACGGAAGCTTCCTTGTCGGCTGCAAGGCAAAGAAGCAGGCTCTCCCTTGCCCTGGCATTTGACGCTGAAGCTGCGCGCACCGACGGGCTTTTGTCGCTTGCCAGCTTAAGCAGAGCCTCGGCGCTCAGGTGCGGATTGAGGGCTGCCTGGGATCTGATGTCCGGATCGGCATCGCCGGCAAGAGTTGCAAGAGTCTCGGCAGGACAATGGGGGCTCCCGGCCAATAACATTTTTAGAGATTCGTCGCCATCGTCGACCATGCGGGCAAATGCCTCAACAGGCAGATCCTGACGGGCGGACAGAGCCTGCCGCAAGAGGTCGTCGCGATTGGCTGACAAAGTAAGAAGGGTCTCGGCAGGCACAGAAGGATTACGCGCCAGACAGAGCAAGACTAAAGATGAATTATCCTGCCCCAGGCATGCCAGGATATCTTTGGGCACAGAGGGATTGGCGGCCAGGGACTGCCTGATTCCTTCGTTTGATTCCAGGCTCAGCTTCTTGTAGACCGGTCCCTGCAAACTCTTATTGTGCGCCAGGACGGTTTTGACCTGAATGGCGCCATCAAGCAGAAGCTTGTTGACCACTTCGGGCAAGACCGCTCCATTGCCAGCCAGCGTGGCCCGCACCATGTAAGAGTGATCGGCAAGCAACTTGTTTTGAGACTCAGGTGTAAGATCGCCTCGCCGGGCGATCATTTGCGCCACAGCAATAGTATTGTCGCCGGATAGAACCAGCATCGTCTCCGGGTCAAGGCGGGGGTTGCTGGCAACGGCAGCTCTCACAAGAGGTTCTTTGTCTCTGGAAAGAAGGGTGAGCACGACCCCGGAGGCAGATGGATTGCATGCCACGGCAAAGCGCACTTTCAAATTGGCGTCATTGGCCAGACTTTCCAGCTGCCTTGGCGAGGTCTTTCGGTTGGCGCCAACTTCGGTCCTCACCTCCCAGGCTTTGTCTCTGGACAGGCGGGCGAGCACATCTTGTGTTGCGTTAGGATTGGACGCCACCGACTCTCGCACGACAAGGCTGAGATCGCCTGACAAAAGGTCGAGCGCGGAAGCTGGTGCCGCTGGATTGGCAGCTACAAAAGATTTCACTCCAAGGTCGCCGTCTTGTGCCAGGCAGCTGAGAACATCAGTTGGAATTTTGCTCTGGCGAGCCAGGAATGTTCTCACAAGACGATCGCCCACCTTGGCAAGGCGTTGAACCACATCTGGTGGCACTGAAGGATTGCGTGCCAGAGCAAGAAGCAGGTATTCGGTCTGTAACGGGTTGGCAGCGAGCCGGCGTAATATTTCAGCTGGCGTTTTCGGATTGCCGGCCAGAATTTCATATATGCGCGGCTGCTGATCGCGAGTCAACCTCATCAGAATCATCTTGTCGGGAAGCTCTTGTGTTCTGATCACAGCCTCACGCACGCTCTGCTCCGGATCGGAGGCCAGCTTATCTTTTACATCAGCCGGGCAAGCCGGGTTTGCTGCTACTGCCTGCCTGATGCGATCTGATGTCTCTTTCGCCAGTTTGCGGAGGACCTCCGGTAAACAGCGTGGGTTGCGAGCCACAGCCAGTTTGATTGCCAGCTCCGGGGAAGCAATTTCCCAGGGGAATGGTCTGACTGCAGCAGTTGCGTCTCTGGCGGAGGAGTCCTTTGGGGAAGTTTCTGTGCCGGAAGACTTCCTGGCTGAGCCGTCTTTGCCTGCAGCGGCTGCATCTTTGGCTGAGGGCTCTTTTCCGGAAGCCTCCTTTGCTGAGTCATCATAGGCAGAGGCGCCGGGCACGGGCGCCTGTCCTGAGTCCCTGCCTGGCTGGCTTTCAGGGATAGCAGCCAGGGATTCTTGTT
>JAHFBI010000063.1:18694-19192 GCA_023250095.1 Candidatus Melainabacteria bacterium | reverse complement strand
CGCTTTTGATCCGACAATGATGCCTGCCTGCGGGCCCCCTAGAAGTTTATCCCCAGAGAAACTGACCAGATCGCAGCCGCTGGACAGAACTTCTTTGACAGTGGGCTCGTCTTTGAGCCCCAGGACTTTGAGATCAAAGAGAACGCCGCTGCCGAGATCCTCTAGAAGAGGGATGCCGCGTTCTTGAGAAAGTCCGGCAAGCTCTTTCAAGGAGACTTCTTCCGTGAAGCCCTTTATCTGGAAATTCGAGCGGTGGCACCGGATCAAAAGACCTGTGCGCTCGTTGATTGCCCGGGAAAAATCGGCAAGCCTTGTGCGATTGGTCGTGCCGACTTCCCTGAGGTGACCGCCGGCTGCCTCAATAACATCCGGCAGGCGGAAGCTGCCGCCAATTTCGATGAGTTCACCGCGCGAGACGATTACTTCTTTGTCTTTGGCCAGGCAGTTGACAGCAAGAAGAACTGCAGCTGCATTGTTGTTGACTGCCAGAGCCGATTG
>JAHFBI010000063.1:0-18684 GCA_023250095.1 Candidatus Melainabacteria bacterium | reverse complement strand
CCCTGTGAGTAGCCTGAGCAGGTCGGCAATGCGCTTGGAGCGCTGCCCGCGCTTGCCGGAGTCAAGATCTATTTCCAGGTTGCAATAGCCCTCAGCAGCCTGGCTCAGATCAAACAATGCTTGCCTTGGCAGCGGTGCGCGGCCGAGGTTGGTATTGAGGACTACACCTGTCCCATTGATTACTTTGCGCAGGCTAGGTTTTGTGAGCGCTTGAGCCTGTCTGGCAATCTCAAAGGCGATCTCGTCGAGTTGAGCACAATTATCGGACATTGATTTGGATGAGCGAAGGCTGCTCAGGTAGTGCCGTACAAGCTCAGCCAGCAAATCACGGCGGAAAGTCTTCTGCTCCGCAAGCAGAAGCGGGTGGCGCAATACTTTATCTACCTGGGGCAATTTCAAGGGAATGTTGTCTTATGTCGCTGCGAGGGAATTAAATGATAGTCCACCCAAAGGACCAAAATTTACTCTTGCAAGAACTGAGATCGGAAAGCAAAATTGATATAAGCAAGGTTCGCTGACGAGCCTAATAAGAGGTGCAAAGTGGGAAAAACGTTGAGAGCAAAGACTCTATACCAAGACAAGGACTGGTTGTACCAGAAATATGTCAAGGAAAAGCTCAGCACCGTTCAGATTGCTCGCGATTATCGGGAAGAGTCGAATCGCTGGTGCGATCCCAATACTATTTCGCGCTGGCTCAAGAAGCACAACATTGCCATGCGCTCGCTGGCTGAAGCGCAGCAAAATCGTCATGCGACGGTCGCCCCGCCGCCTGTCGCCAAGAAAAAGTCTCGCTGATGCTCCCTTGCAGGATTATTCTTTCTTCTTACAAAGTGCCAGCCGAGCACCAGGAATGGGCCATCAAGAGTCCGCAGCAGATGTAGAGCAGCACCTCGCGCCCGCCTGCCAGGTAAAAGACCGAATAAGCAATAAAAGAGAAAGCGCAGCTCCAGAATTTCATTTCCCCTTCCCGCAGTGCTACCACCACCAGGCAGACGGCGATGGCAATGGGGAAACCAAGAAAGACGACATCGAATAGCATAAGAGCGATAATTGAACGGTCGTTGACTTTAATAAATCACTCGCGCACACTGATGTCCATGGTATTTTGCCCACGCAAGGTAAGAACCCGGTTGGGATTGTTGGTACCTGTCATTTGCTAAGAGCTGCTTTGAGTATTGATGAGACCGGCCATACAGCCATGAACGAGCAAGACGAACTGATCTTCGGCAAGAATGCTGTGCTGGCGTATCTTGAGAGGTCCGAAGACGGCATTGGCGGCGATTATAAGATGCTCCAGGAGGCTCTGGTCAAAGATGCCGCCGGGCAAAGCCATAGTCCGGCAGGCTCGGACGAGGCGGATGAAAAGGCACGTGAGTCTCTGGAGCAGGAAATTCATCGAGCCTTGAAGAAGTTGCGCAGCGAGGTCGGCGAAAGCGGGCTGCAATTGCCCAACATCAAGCAGTTTTCCCATCTGCCTTCTGTGAAGGTCAACAAAATTTTGCTGGCTGCAGGCTCCGAGCATGACGGGAGGGTCGAAAAGATAAAGGTGCTGGCCCGCCGTCAGAAAATCCCCGTGCAGAGCTGCGATCGTCGCAAGCTGGATCAAATTGCCGGTCCGCAGCGCCGCCATCAGGGGGTAGTGGCCCTTATCAGCCCGGCGGAAATGTGGAAGCTCGACACTTTCCTGCAGAAACTTGTCCTCGACAGGATAGCTCGCGAGCTGTCCGGCAAGACGATGGACGGGTATATGGTGGCTGTCCTCGACGGCGTGGAAGACCCGCATAACCTTGGAGCCATAGTGCGCGTGGCTGAGGCTGCCGGAGTGAAAGCTCTCTTCATCCCGCAAAGACGCGCGGCCGGGCTCACCGGCACTGTCGCCAAGATCAGCGCCGGCGCTCTGGCTACTCTTCCTGTGGTGCGTGTTTCGAACATTGTTCAGGCGCTGGAGACTCTGAAGAAATATGGTTTCTGGGTGGCGGCTCTGGATGTGAAAGCGCAGCAGTATTACTCGGATGTAGATCTCAAGCGCCCGCTTGTAGTCGTGATTGGCAGCGAAGGTCAGGGAGTCGGGCGGCTCGTCAAGGAGCATTGCGATTTGTTGGTCAAGATTCCCATGCTTGGCAAGACTGAATCGCTCAACGCCTCGGTTGCTGCTGGCATCTTCTTTTATGAAGTAGTCCGGCAAACAGAAGCCAGGTAACATCTTATAAAAATTATAGTTTTCTTGTTTATAAGAGCCGGTGCGGTATTTGACACGGATTAAAGGCGGCTAGTAGAATGGACCACTGCGTCTTTTGTGGAATGCCGGTGTAGCTCAACGGCAGAGCAACGGTTTTGTAAACCGTAGGTTGCGGGTTCGAATCCCATCACCGGCTAGATGCGGGCAGATGTCCGAGTGGCTAAAGGAGGCGGCCTGTAAAGTCGCTGGCGCAAGCCTACGCTGGTTCGAATCCAGCTCTGCCCAAACTCTTCCTGCCGACGGACCCTCGTCGCAATGAAATGCAATATGAACGGGGGATCTGAAATCAAGAAGACTAAAATCAGTCTCCATATATAAATGGATGAGGTGGTGGAACCGGGAGACAATGAGGCAGCAAGGTCATGCGTGGGCGACTCGCAACCTCCATGCCCATGTAGCACAGCGGTAGTGCACCCCCTTGGTAAGGGGGAGGTCACGAGTTCGATTCTCGTCATGGGCTCCATTCTTTGATCCAGACATGGATCTGCCGGAGCGGACAAACGAGTTGCTCACCAAAAGACCAGGAGCTAGGTAAAGTCAGATCATCTTGCAAGGAGAATTGAGAGGATGGCCCGCCAGAAGTATGAGAGAAATAAGCCCAACGTCAACGTTGGCACTATCGGCCACGTTGATCATGGTAAGACAACCCTGACAGCAGCGATCACCAAAGTCCTGGCTGAGCAGGGCAAGGCGAAGTTCAAGGCTTATGATGAGATTGACGCAGCGCCGGAAGAAAAAGCCCGTGGTATCACAATCAATACCGCTCACGTGGAATATGAAACCGACAGCCGCCACTACAGTCACGTTGACTGCCCCGGACACGCCGACTATATCAAGAACATGATCACAGGCGCCGCTCAGATGGACGGTGCCATTCTGGTCATCTCGGCCAACGACGGACCCATGCCCCAGACCCGCGAGCACATCCTACTTGCCCGTCAGGTCGGCGTTCCGCACATCGTTGTCTGGTTGAACAAGTGTGACCTCGTGGATGATCCCGAGCTTCTCGATCTCGTTGAAATGGAAGCCCGTGAGCTCCTCGGCAAGTATCAGTTTCCCGGAGACAAAATCCCCTTTATCCGCGGAACAGCCACCAAGGCTCTTGATGGCGATCCTACCGAGCGTGAGCACATTCTTGAGCTCATGAAGGCAGTGGACGATTTCATCCCCACTCCGATGCGCGAAGTCGACAAGCCCTTCTTGCTTGCTGTTGAAGACGTATTCTCGATCACCGGACGCGGCACTGTCGCCACCGGACGTATTGAGCGCGGTCAAGTGAAAGTTGGCGACGAAGTGGAAATCGTCGGTCTGCAAGAGACCCGCAAGACCGTCGTCACCGGCGTGGAAATGTATCAGAAGACGCTGGACTCCGGCATTGCAGGTGACAACGTCGGTATCCTCCTGCGTGGTATTGACAAGACCATGATCGAGCGTGGACAGGTTATCGCCAAGCCAGGCTCCATCAAGCCCCACACCAAGTTCAAAGCGGAAGTCTACGTTTTGAGCAAGGAAGAAGGCGGTCGCCACACGCCGTTTTTCCCTGGCTACAGACCGCAATTCTATATCCGGACGACCGATGTGACCGGAAGCATCGTGCTGCCGCAGGGTGTGGAAATGGTTATGCCAGGTGATAACGTGGCTATGGAAGTGGAGCTCATCCAGCCCGTCGCCGTTGAAGAAGGCATGCGCTTCGCTATCCGCGAAGGCGGTCGCACCGTCGGAGCGGGCGTGGTCGCCAGCATCATCGAGTAAGCCGTCAGCTGAAAGGGCGCGCGGATAGTTAAACAGACTATCCGCGCCCTTTTTGTCTGCATGTTTTTTTCGGCGCTCTTTTGCTTGCGGCTTGCGGCATGATTTCAAGCTGTTTTTGCTTGAGCGAATGTGAAGCGTAAGCAACAATGGCTCCAATCGGGGCTCGAGAGGACCTGTGTTCGAATCAGGCTGCCTGTGCGGTTCTGCCAGAGCGCCTGGTCTTGATGTCTTGAGGCAGGAGCCTCTTGCCAGGCGCAGATCATTAACGTGAGAGAAATTTTTTAGGCAAGACAGATGCCGCTGGGATAAAATGTGTGCTTTGTTGTCCAAATTGTTGAATCCGTGACTTGTTTGGACATAAGAGCCGGTTAATGTAACCGGCCAGCAAGTTGCCGGAGCGGATCCGTCAAGAACTGGGTAAACAGCGCTCAGCGGGCACAAGGCTGCCGGAGCGGTTAAAACAAGGAGATAGGCCATAATGGCTCGCAGCGCCAAACCACACAAAACTGAAGGCGTCGCAGGTGGAGCGAAAGTACAAAGGATTCGTATCCGCTTGAAGTCGTACGATCATCGCTTGCTGGACAAATCTGCCGAGCAGATCGTGGACACGGCCAAGCGCACGGGCGCGTCCGTGCTGGGTCCTGTGCCGCTCCCGACGAGAAAACGTGTTTATTGCGTGCTCCGTTCGCCGCACGTCGACAAGAAGTCGCGCGAGCATTTTGAAGTGCGCATCCACAAGAGACTGATTGACATCAACGATCCCACTCCGACGACTGCCGACGCGCTCATGCGCCTCGATCTGCCTGCCGGCGTTGATATTGAAGTCAAGCTATAAGAACGGGAAGTCATTGCCATGAAGAATGCTGTTGGATTGTTGGGACGCAAGATCGGGATGACGCAGGTGTTTGACGCCGAAGGCGCCGCCATCCCCGTTACGGTTGTCCAGCTTGGCGAGAATATCGTCACGCAGAAGATGACGCCTGAAAAGAATGGTTACAGCGCCATTCAAGTGGGCGGCTTCGTCGTCAAAGAAAAGAAGCTCAACAAGCCTGAGCGCGGCGCGCTCACCAAGCATGAGCTGCCTCCTCTGAAGCCTCTCAAAGAATATCGTGTGGATGACCACAGCTCCTATAACGTGGGCGAGGGTTTGAAAGCCGATGTCCTGCTCCAGGAAGGGATGCTCGTCGATGTTCAGGGGCGCTCGATTGGCAAGGGCTTCCAGGGCACCGTCAAGCGCTATCACGCCGGGCGCGGGCCGATGAGCCATGGCTCGAAGTTCCACCGCAGTATGGGTTCCATCGGGGCAGGCACTACTCCCGGGCGTGTGTTTAAAGGTGTGATTATGCCGGGGCAGATGGGAAATGTGACCGCTACGGTCCGCCATCTCAAAGTCGTGAAAGTTGATGCTGACAAGCGTCTTGTTCTTATTAAGGGAGCCATCCCTGGTGCCGATGATGGTCTGGTCACGATCAGCCCGTCAAAGACCAAATGGAATGGCTAAAGAGTGAGCGGAGATTGATGCAATGACGTCCGTCCAATTGAAAGATTTGAAAGGCAATGCCATCGGTGAGGTGGCTCTTGACGATGATTTGTTCGGCATCCAGCCGAACGTTCATGTCATGCACGCGGCATTGCACCGCCAGCTGGCAAACGGCCGGGCAGGCACGGCAGCTACACTCACGCGATCCGAAGTGCGCGGCGGCGGGCGCAAGCCGTGGCGGCAGAAGGGAACCGGAAGGGCCCGTGTCGGCTCAATCCGTTCGCCCCTCTGGAATGGCGGCGGCGTCATTTTTGGACCTCAGCCCAGAGATTTTTCCCAGTCTATGCCGAAGAAAGCCAGACGGCTGGCGCTGAAATCGGCTCTGGCAGCCAAGGCCGGCGAGTTCGTCATCGTCAAGACATTTCATGGGCTTGAGCCCAAGACCCGGCAAATGGTTCAGGTTCTTAAAGATCTCGGGCTTGCCGGCAAGACGGTTCTTCTCGTTCTTGATTGTGCTTGCCCGGAAGCTGCCGGTGTCGAGCGGGCGGCGCGCAACCTGGAAAAAATGAAAGTGCTGGGTGTCACCAATCTCAACGTCAAAGATTTGATGGAAGCAGAAGCCGTACTCATGAGCGAAAGCACTCTCGCGCTTGTCAACGAGCGCTTCAAGGAGCATGGCAAGAGCTCTTGCGCGGAGCGTTCTTTTTCTAAGAAAAAGGCTGTCTGCCCGAAGGAAGAATCGGCAAGCAAGTGCGCCGACAAGCCAGAGAAGGCTGCGGCAAAGAAAGAAGGCTTAGCTGCCGGGGGCGCTGAATCGGAGAAAGCGAAAGCTCCGAAGAAAGAAGCTGCGCCGAAAGTCAAGAAGTCGCAGAGCAAGGCCGACCAGTAAAGACGGAGCAAGGTAAATGAACAGTCGTCAATCCCACATCATCATCAAACCGTTGCTCAATGAGAAGACCATCGGGCTTGCGGGCATGAACCAGTACACATTTGAAGTGGCCAAGGATGCCAACAAGACGGAGATTGCTCAGGCTCTCACTCAGATAATCGGAGAGCTCTATCCCAAGAGCAAATCCAAAGTCGTCAAAGTAAACACCGCGCCGATTCGTGCGCGCTTCCGCCGCTCCAAGCGCCACGGAAGGTTCCCGGCTGACAGCAAGAAAGCCATCGTCACCATCGAAGGCGATCCGCTGGAAATCTTCAGCGCTTGATTTTACAGGGACGGAAAAGCGTAATTTCAAAAGGACATACCGAAAATGCCTCTCAGGAAAGTCAATCCAACATCGCCAGGACGTCGCGGCATGACGCTGAACGACTTTACCGACATTACCAAGGGTAAGCCGGAGAAGTCTCTTGTGCGTAAGCTGGTTCAGACCGGCGGGCGCAATAATCAGGGCCGCTTGACCGTGCGCCACAAAGGTGGCGGTCACAAGCGCGCTTACCGCATTATCGACTTCAAGCGAGATAAGACCAATATCCCTGCCCAGGTCAAGGCTATCGAGTACGATCCCAACCGCAACGCGCGCATTTGTCTCGTGCAATATGCCGACGGCGAGAAGCGTTATATCCTGGCACCGCTTACGGTCAAGGTCGGAGCTACGTTGATGTCCGGGCCAGCAGCTGAGATCAAGGACGGCAACGCCGTGCCTTTGCGCAATATCCCGCTTGGTACCATCGTCCACAATGTGGAAATGACGCCTGGTAAGGGCGGGCAACTGGGGCGCTCCGCAGGCACTCAAATTCAAGTTCTGGCTAAGGAAGGCAAAATGTGCACTTTGCGCCTTCCTTCCGGTGAAATGCGCATGGTGCACGTGGACTGTATGGCCACTATCGGTCAGCTCAGCAACCCTGACGCCAAGAACGTGGCTATCGGCAAAGCCGGGCGCAGTCGCTGGATGGGCATCAAGCCAGCCAACCGCGGTGTTGTGATGAATGCTGTCGATCACCCACATGGTGGCGGCGAAGGTAAGTCACCCATCGGCGGGAAGCCGCAAACTCCCTGGGGCAAGCCGGCGATGGGTTACAAGACCCGCCGCGGCAAGCACAAGCTTTCAACCCGTTATATTGTCAAACGTCGTAACAAGAAGTAGGTCGCTGCATCCAAGCCACATAGTCTCTAGGAGGACATCGTGTCTCGCTCTCTTAAAAAAGGACCATACGTTCACGTTTCTCTTTCCAAAAAGATTGAGGAAATGAATCGTAAGGGTGAAAAGAAGGTCGTGAAGTGCTGGGCCCGAGCCTCAATGATCGTGCCGGATATGATCGGGCATACCATTGCTATTTATAACGGGCGCAAACACGTGCCTGTCTACATCACCGAACAAATGATCGGACACCGCCTCGGAGAGTTCGCCCCGACCAGGCATTTCAAAGGGCACGCCGGCGGCGACAAAACAGCCAAGAGGGCCGGATAGTCATGCACAGCAGAGCACAAGCAAAATGGGTAAGAATGTCGCCGCTGAAAGTGCGGCGCATCATGAATCTCGTCCGCGGCAAGACGGCAGGCGAGGCCTACACCACGTTGAAATTCTTGCCGCACGCGGCAGCGCGAGAAGTGGAAAAGGTTTTGTGGTCAGCCATGCACAACCTTATCAACCATGAGAAGACGCCCGTTTCGGAAAAGGAAGTCCAGGATTTTCGCGTCTCCAAAATATATGCCGATCAAGGGCCAACGCTGAAACGCATCCAGCCGCGCGCCCGCGGGCGTGCCTTCCCGATCAAGAAGCGCACAGTTCATATCACCATCGAATTAGACGACCTTCAATAAAGGCATAAAAGGAGATTTCAACCTTGGGTCAGAAAGTAAATCCAGTCGGTTTTCGGCTCGGCATCCACAAAGGATGGGCGTCTAATTGGTTCGTGTCGACCAAGGATCTTCCCTTCTTGATTGAGGAAGATTACAGGGTTCGCAACTTCTTGAAGAAGGAGCTGCAGAACGCCGGTGTTTCGAAAATTGACATTGCCCGCAAGGCCGATCATGTTCAAATCGACATCTTCACCGCTCGTCCGGGCGTTGTCGTCGGAAAGGGCGGGCAGGGCATCGAGACTCTGCATCAGAAAGTGAAGGCGATCATCAATCGCACGGGCATCGAGATAAAAATCAATATTCTCGAAATCAACCGTGTGGATCTCGAAGCGCAACTGGTAGCCGAGTCCATCGCTCAGCAGCTGGAAAAGCGTGTCGCTTTCCGCCGCGCCATGAAGCAAGCCATTCAGCGCTGCATGCGCGCCGGCGCTGTCGGTGTCAAAATCATGGTTGCCGGACGACTGGGCGGGGCTGAAATCGCCCGCACCGAGTGGTCCAAAGAAGGACGGATTCCGTTGCAGACCCTGCGTGCCGATATCGATTACGGTGTCACCGAAGCGCATACGGTCATGGGTTTGATCGGTATCAAAGTCTGGATATTCAGGGGCGAGCTCGAGCCGGGTCAATGGTCGCCGCCCAACACCAAGGCTCCGACCGAAAGGTCCGAACAAGCGCAGCAGCGCCAGGAGCGCCAGGGAATGAGAAGTGGACGTCGATCCAAAAGGACAGGTTAAGCAGCCATGTTAATGCCTAAGCGAACAAAATATCGCAAGCATATGCGCGGTCGGATGTGTGGAACGGAAACGCGCGGCGCCGAAGTTCAGTTTGGAGATTTCGGGCTGCAGGCCCTCGAGCCGGCCTGGATCAATTCCAGACAGATAGAAGCCGCTCGTAAGGCAATGAGTCGCAGCGTCCGCCGGGGCGGGCAACTCTGGATTCGCCTCTTTCCGGACAAGTCTGTGAGCAAAAAGCCTGCCGAAACCCGTATGGGATCTGGCAAGGGCAATCCGGAGTTCTGGGTGGCCGTTATCAAGCCGGGGCGCGTCTTGTTTGAGATGTCTGGTGTCGAAGCCAAGGAAGCTAAAGAAGCCATGTGGCTGGCGGCGCAGAAATTGCCCATCAAGTGCCGCGTGATTGAGAAACATGCAGGAGGCGCGCAATGAGAATCCGTGAAATCAGAGAGCTGACTTCTGAGGAAATTGGGACGCGTATTACCGACGCGCGCCGGGAAATCGTCGATCTGCGCTTCCAGCTGGCGGCGCGCAAACTCGAAAGTCCGGCCAAACTGCGCCAGGCTCGCCAGAGACTCAGCCGCTTATTGACCATCCAGACCGAGAAAGACAGGAAATAGAACAATGCCAAGGAAGGAACTTGTCGGAAAAGTAATCTCGAACAAGATGCAAAAGACTGTGGTTGTCGCCGTCGATAGCTACGCTCCGCACCCCAAGTACGAAAAGCAAATCGTGATCACCACGAAGTTCAAAGCCCACGATGCAGAGAACAAGTGCCAGATCGGCGATAAGGTGCGCATCCAGGAATGCCGTCCTCTCTCCAGAGACAAGCACTTCCAGGTAGTGGCAGTAATTGGTAACGAAAGGGATGCAAGCGTCCCCACTGAGGAGTTAGGAGCATGATTCAGCCTCAAACGAGATTGACCGTAGCTGACAATACTGGCGCGCGCGAGTTGATGTGCATTCGCGTCATGGGCGGCTCCAACCGCAGATACGCCTCTGTCGGCGATGTGATTGTGGGTGTCGTCAAAGATGCGCTACCCAACATGCCGGTCAAGAAATCTGAAATTGTAAAGGCGGTAGTGGTAAGAGTTCGCAACCATGTCAAAAGACGTGACGGCACTACCATCCGTTTTGACGACAATGCCGCGGTCATCATTCAAAAAGACGGCAACCCGAAAGGCACTCGCGTGTTCGGCCCGATCGCTCGCGAACTGAGGGACAAGAACTACACCAAAATAATCTCGCTGGCGCCGGAGGTCCTGTAGAAATGGCTGTCGCGCAACAGAGCACAATTCGTTATACCAAAGCTCCCATCTCCGCCAAGATCAAAGTCGGCGGTCGCATGGTCGTGTCTTCTGCGCTCGTGAAGCCGGGCTCGACCAACTTGCTTCCCAGGCTTCATGTGAAGCGCGGGGATATGGTCATGCTCATCAGCGGTCCTGACAAGGACGACAAGAAGCGTGACAAGGAAGAGAAGAAAAAGCTCGACCAGAAAAATATATACAAGGGACAAATTGGCAAGGTGCTTTCCGTGTCGCCGAAGACCGGCAAAATCCTGATCGAAGGCGTCAATGTGGTGACCCGTGCCACCAAGCAAAAGTCTCTTACGGGCAAATCGGGTCTCATCAAGAAAGAAAATCCGATTTTCGCCTCGCGCGTGATGCTTTACTGCACAGCTTGCAAGAAGCCCACACGCATTAAAAACCGGACTCTGGAGAATGGCAAGAAGAGCCGCGTTTGCCGTCATTGCAATGAGGCTTTCGATGCCTGATCGAGACCTGGGCGGTGAGAGTGAATTAAAAGAGGACCTTGTTGGAGCACTGAAATGAAACTCAAAGAGCGATATGCCAAAGAAGTCGTATCCGGGCTGACCAAGCAGTTCGGCTATACCAACGTCATGCAAGTCCCGCGCCTGGAAAAGGTCGTGGTCAACATGGGGCTGGGCGAGGCAACCGCAAATGCTAAAGCCATCGAGGCAGGCGTCAAAGATCTCGTAGCCATCGCAGGACAGAAGCCGGTGGTCAATCGCGCCCGCAAATCCATCGCCACATTCAAAGTCCGCAAAGGTATGCCGGTCGGCGCTTCGGTCACCTTGCGCGGCGAGCGCATGTACGATTTTCTCTCCAAGCTTATCAACGTGGCATTGCCCCGTATCCGCGACTTCAGAGGATTGTCGCCGAAGTCTTTCGACGGGCGAGGCAATTTTTCCGTCGGTGTAAAGGAGCAGCTGATATTCCCGGAAATCAATTATGAGCAGGTAGATGCCGTGCGCGGCATGGATATTTCCATCGTCACGACCGCTCGCACCGACCAGGAAGGCCGGGCTTTGCTCGCTGCTTTAGGTATGCCCTTCCGCAAATAGATATCACCATAAGGAGAGAGATAAGCATCGTGGCTAAGACATCGATGATTGACAAGGAAAACAAGCGCAGGGTCGCTGCCGTGCGCGGCAAATACCCGGCGGTGCGCTTGCACAATCGTTGCCGAATTTGCGGCCGGCCACGCGGGTATTACCGAGATTTTGGCTTATGCCGTTGCTGTCTGCGTAAGATGGCCCATCAGGGGCTCATTCCTGGTTTAACCAAGTCGAGTTGGTAGGAGAGAATAAATGCCAGTCACAGATCCAATTGCAGACATGTTTGCACGCATCAGAAATGCTGTGCGCGTGCAGGCGCCTGTTGTCGAGATGCCAGCCTCCAAACTGAAGGTCAGCCTGGCCGAACTGCTCCGGAATGAAGGGTTCATCTCTTCCTTCGAGACCAAAGCACTCGGCACGCCCGAGCAGAAAATGCGCATCGTGCTCAAGTACGGCTCGCGGGGCGAGAAAGTTATTCAGGGGCTCAAGCGCGTCTCGAGACCCGGGTTGAAAGTCTATCGCCCGGCTAAGAAGATTCCCCGGGTGTTCGGCGGACTTGGCGTCGCCATCGTCAGCACCAGCCAGGGTCTCATGACCGACCGCCAGGCTCGCAAGAGCAATACCGGCGGTGAAGTCGTCGCCTTTGTCTGGTAGAAAAACAAAAAAGAGGATATAAGGCCATGTCTCGTATTGGCAAATCACCGATTCCAGTTCCCGCAGGCGTTACCGTCACCATTGACGGTGAGCAAGTGAAAGTCAAGGGTCCCAAGGGTGAACTGAAGCAAACGCTCCGTCCGGAAATTACCGTCAAGCAAGAAGACGGCAAATTGCTGGTTGTGCGGAATTCCGAGGACCGCTTCGTACGCAGCCTTCATGGCATGAGCCGTACTCTGGTGGCCAATATGGTCAAAGGCGTGACCGAGGGCTACACCCGTACGCTGGAGATCGTCGGCGTAGGTTACAGGGCTGCGGTGGATGGCCATAAGCTGACACTGCAGCTGGGCTATTCGCACCCTGTGGAGATCATGGCACCCCCTGGTGTCGAGTTCGCCACCGACAAGAAGGCCACCACTATCACGATCACCGGCATCGATAAGCTGGTTCTCGGCGATCTCGCCGCCGACATACGCGACCGCCGCCCGCCGGAAGTATACAAGGGCAAAGGTATCAAGTATCGCGGTGAAGTCATCCGCCGCAAGGCTGGTAAGGCTGCCGGTAAGAAGAAGTAGGGCAACTGTGATCGCGGTGGGTATTCCACCCGGGCCGCGAAACCAAGTTAAGTAAGGACCAAGGAACTCAGACCCATGATTAAGAAGCCAGACAAGAACGAAGCCAGAGTACAGCGCCATTACAGAATTCGCCGGCGGCTTACCGGCACCGGAGAGCGTCCGCGTCTTTGTGTCTACAGGTCCAATAAGCATATCTATGTGCAAATTGTCGACGATGTGGCGGCGCATACGCTCGTTGCTGCCAGTACGCTCGATCCTGAGCTGAAAGAGCTGGGCAAGACCTGGGATCGTGAGGCGGCCAAGAAAGTTGGTGCCCTGGCGGCCCAGCGCGCCAGAGCCAAAGGCATTGAGGCTGTCGTATTCGATCGCGGCGGTTACATATATCACGGACGAGTAGCTGCGGTAGCCGAAGCCGCCAGAGAAGCAGGTTTGTATTTCTAGAGACAGGTAAGGAAAAGATACTGAGATGGACAAAGAAGATAAAGCCTTGGGAACCGATGAGGCCGCAGCCGAGGGGCAACGCAAAGGCCGCCGCACATCGTCCAGAGATTCCAGGGGCAGGGCGGCCGAGGATCGTCCCAAGGAGCAGTCTGACTGGGAAGAAAAGATCATTCAAGTCCGTCGTGTCACCAAGGTCGTGAAAGGCGGCAAAAAGCTCAGTTTCCGGGCAGTTGTCGCCGTCGGCAACGGCAAGGGTCAAGTCGGCGTCGGCGTCGGCAAGGCCGCTGAAGTCATAGGTGCTATCCAGAAGGGCGTTGTCGACGCCAAAAAGAGCCTGATAAACGTGCCGATGGTCGGGGCGACTATTCCGCACCAGATTGTCGGGCGTCAAGGTTCCAGCCGGGTCTTGCTCAAGCCGGCGTCGAAAGGAACCGGCATCATCGCCGGTGGCGCCACTCGCGCCATTCTTGAGCTTGCCGGAGTCGGCGATATCTTGGCAAAATCCCTCGGCTCCCGCGCGCCTCTCAATGTCGCTCGCGGCACCATCGATGGGTTGAGGCACCTGCGCACGTTCGAAGAAGCCGCTCGTCTGCGTGGCATCAACATGCGCCAGATGCTTTCGTAAGTCAAAGGCAAGGGAATTGACCAGCCCAGAGCGGCAAGAGCCGGTCGAAGGGTGGGGACAAGCGGACAGGCGAAGGATGAAGCCTCCGGAGCGTTTAAGGAGATAACACTAAATGGTCAGCAAGCAAACGACAGATGCTCCCAGAGCCAACAGGGTGAAAATCACCTTGTCGGCCGGACTTGTCGGAAAACAAGAAATGCACCGTAAGGTCGTTCGCGCTCTTGGACTGGGCAAGTTCGGCAGCTCGGTCGAGCATGTGGACTCGCCGACAATTCGCGGCATGATCAACAAAGTGCGGCACCTCGTAACGGTCTGTCCCGTCGAATAAGAAACAGGCGGCTGCCAGGCAGCCCGGATTTTTGCCATGCACAGGGCGGCGGCAGCCGCCTCTGGCGTTAGAAGAGAAGACAACGAAAAACAAATCGCCGAGTCGAATGCTGTGGCAGGAGGCGCAAGGCGAAAGGAGAAAGAAATGAAACTGACAGATCTCGCACCGGCTGACGGCGCCAAGCGCAACAAAAAACGAGTCGGACGTGGTCGCGCCTCAGGGCACGGCAAGACCAGCACGCGCGGGCACAACGGACAAGGGCAGCGCTCCGGGGAAAGCAAGCGTTTCGGTTTCGAAGGCGGTCAAACTCCTTTGTTCCGCCGCCTGCCCAAGATCCATAATTTCGACCATGTGACGACCCGCCAGTGGCAAGAAATAAATGTTGGATCTCTCAATGTCTTTGCAGCCAACTCAGAAGTAACTGTCGAGAGTCTGGTCGAGCATAAGGTCTTGCGTAAGCCGACAGACAGCTTGCGTGTCCTTGGCAATGGCGAGCTGAAAGTTCCTCTGAAAGTGAAAGCTCATCACGTCTCTGCTGGAGCGCGCGGCAAAATCGAAGCAGCCGGCGGATCTGTAGAAGTGTTAACTCCGCCCCAAGCCACCAAATAGTCATTTTTGTTGCTTTCGATCCTGCAGGATAAGGGTGGAGCACCTGCTGACAAGACCGGCAGCTGCCGGGCTAATGTGGGCTGCCCGAGATGGTCGCTGGCTGTTTTTGTCGGAGATGCCCTTTGCAGGACTGAATGTGGATAGCTCAGGCAGCCGTCATGAAGCTACCGGAGCAATGTAGTAAGAGGCGCGATGAGTCCGGAGCGGTTAGAATAATCCCCAGATCAGCAAGCCGGCATCGTCGATCGTCACTATGCAGGGGCTGAGGAGCAGAGGAAAAAATGACAAGCAGTGCTAGCAAACGAGGCAGCCCGATCGGCGGGCCCGAAGAGCTGATGAAGATGCTTTCGGCTGCAGGGCTCAAGGAGCGCATCCTCTTTACTCTGGGCATGATCGCCATCTACAGGATCGGGGTCCATATTCCCCTTCCAGGAGTAAATCCGGGCGCCATGCTCAATCACCCGGAGCTTGCGCAGAACTTGCTGGGAATGATCGACCTGTTTACCGGAGGCGCTCTCAACAAGCTCTCCATTTTCTCCATGGGGATCGGTCCATACATCACTGCTTCCATCATCATGCAATTGATGTCGGTTGTCTTTCCGAAACTGGAAGAGCTCCAGAAGCACTCGGGAGAGCAGGGGCGACGCCAGCTGCAGCAGATCACGCGCTATGCCACGGTCGGGCTGGCAGGGTTCCAGTCGTTCATGCTTTCAAAGTTGCTTCTGTCGATACACAACTCCCACGGCGAACCGGATGTAGTTCTCGTCAAGCTTTTGCCGTCTGCGCCAGGCACTCCGCCTGTCATAGATCCAGGCAGTGCCGCTCTCTTTCTCTTTTCTGCCACGCTTATTCTTACTGCCTCGGCATTGTTCATCATGTGGATTGGTGAGCTCATTACTGAGCGCGGCGTAGGCAACGGGGCGTCCCTGCTCATCTTTCTCGGTATAGCCTCGCGCTTGCCGGTGATGATTCACAATACTTACGAGTCCGTGCAATCCGCCCAGACCACGGCCATGGGGGTGCTGGGGCTGGTAGCTGTGTTTCTCGTGCTTATCGCTCTTGTCGTGGCGCTGCAGCAAGGCGTGCGGAAGATTATGGTGCTTGGAGCCAGGCGCAACGTCGGGCGGCAAGTGATGGCCGTGCCCGATGATTATCTTTACCTGCCCGTCAATCCCTCAGGCGTGATGGCCATCATCTTTGCCTCCTCCCTTCTGATGTTCCCGAGTACGCTCATGTCTTTCGCCGGCAAGAGCGGCGGCGATCCCATGAAGGGTCTATATGACTTGATCGTAGGTGTCCCGGGTATCGGAGCCATGTTCAAGAGCCTCGCAGCTTTTGGCTGGGTGCAGAGCATCTGGGGCTTTATTACGCAGGAGTTCTATAACACGCTTTCTTATCAGCACTGGGAGCATTCGCTGCTCTATTTCTTGCTCATTCTATTTTTTGCTTTCTTCTATGCTTCGATTGTTTTGCCGACACGCGACATGGCTGAGAACCTGAGAAGAAGCGGGCGAGCTATCCAGGGGGTCAAGCCAGGGCGTCCTACGTCCGAGTTCCTGGAAAAAACTCTGGGCAAGCTAATCTTGATCGGGGCGACTGCCATCGGGATTGTGGCGATTTTGCCGATTCACGCCGAGCAGTTGACCGGTGTAACCACTTTGCAAGGGCTTGGCAGCACGTCTTTGATCATTCTTGTTGGCGTGGCGATAGACACCCAGCGTCAGATTATGACCCACGCGCTTTCAGCTCGTTATCAGGCAAGAGGGCTGTTCAGGCAGCCAGGCGATAAAAAGGACAAGACATAATGCAAATTCTATTTCTTGGCGCCCCTGGTGCGGGCAAGGGAACCCAGTGCAAACGGCTTTCCGCCAGGCTGAAGGCTCCGCACCTGTCTTCAGGCGATCTCCTGCGCGAAGCCGTCAAGTGTGGTTCTGCCGCTGGTATCAGGGCGAAGGAATTCATGGACAGGGGCGTGCTTGTGCCTGACGAGGTCTTGATCGCCATGTTCCGTGAGAAGCTGCAGGCGCCCGAGTGCGGCAAGGGATTTATTCTGGACGGTTTCCCTCGCAACCTGGCGCAGGCTGAAAGTCTCGATGCGCTTTTGTTGGACATCAACAAAAATCTGACGGTCGTCATCAATCTTCAGGTCGATGACGATCTCTTGATGGAGCGCATATGCGGACGCCGGGTTTGCGCCAACAAATCCTGCGCGATGCCTTTTCATGTCAAGTTCGCTCCACCCAAAAAAGAAGGCTTCTGCGATGCTTGCCTGGCAGAGCTGATGACTCGCTCCGACGACAAGGCCGAGCTGGTTTCGGCGCGTCTTCAGACGTACAACGAGCAGACAGCGCCGCTTATTGATTATTATCAAACGCGAGGGCTGCTCAAGACCATCGACGGCAACGGCGATCAAGAAGCCATCTTTGCGGAGCTTTTGAAGGCGGTGCAAGTCCCCGCATGATAGTAACTGCCGCAGAAGATATCGAGCTCTTGCGCAAGGCCGGGAAGCTGGCAGGAGAGGTCCTGGAAGAAATCTGCAAGCTGATTGTCCCCGGTGTGACTACCTGGGACATCGATCAGGCTGCCGAGAAACTCATTCGCGACAGCGGGGCTATTCCTACTTTCAAGGGCTACAGGAACTTTCCGGCCTCGATCTGTACTTCGGTGAATGAGGAAGTCGTGCACGGTATTCCCTCCAAGCACAAAGTGCTCAGAGAAGGGGATGTCATCAGCCTCGATCTCGGAGTTACTTTCAGGAGGCAGGCCAACGGTAAGAAGCAAGACTTTATCGGAGACACGGCTGTGACTGTACCTGTAGGTAAGATATCGCCGCGTCTGGAAAAATTGCTTGCAGATACGCAGTTGTCGCTTTATGCCGGTATTCAAGCGGCTCGCGGTGGTGCGACCCTTGACGATCTCTCAGGGGCTATCGAAGACGTCGCTCTTGCTGCCGGCTACGGCATCGTCCGCGAATACGGCGGGCATGGGATTGGCTATAACTATCACGAGGATCCCTTTATCCTGAATTATCGCTCGGGTAGTCGCGCCAAGCTGAAACCTGGTATGGTAATAGCCATCGAGCCGATGTTCAATCAGGGAGGGGATCGAGTCAAGGTGAAAGGGGACGGCTGGACCGTTGTAACGCAAGATTACAAGCCATCTGCCCACTTCGAACATTCACTTTTGATAATCGACGGAGCCTTACCCGAGGTATTGACCAGGCGACCCAGCGAGAATATATGACGAAACAAGGCGTAATAGAGTTTGAAGGCACAATCCGCGAATCGCTGCCCAATGCAATGTTTCGGGTCGAGCTCGACAACGGCCACAAGGTTCTGGCTCACATTTCCGGCAAAATTCGCAAAAACTTTATTAAGATACTTCCGGGCGATAGAGTGCGCGTAGAGCTCACTCCGTACGACCTGACGCGCGGAAGAATCACCTACAGAATTAAAGACTAAGGTAGAATATTAAGTTCGTCTGCGGCTGCATTGGCTGGGATTCTCCAGTCAAGGTTATATCTGTTGACAAGCGCCTCGGCGCCTGTCGGGACTTAAATTAAAAAATGAAAGTTAGAGCATCAGTAAAAAAAATCTGCGAGAAGTGCAAGGTTATTCGCCGTAAAGGGCGCATCGCAATAATTTGTGAAAACCCGAAGCACAAGCAGCGCCAGGGTTAGTGGCTTTTCCTCGAGAAGCTGCTGAGTCTGCCGAGCAAGCCAGGTCCGAAATGGCCTGAGCCTTTGGTGGAGTTTCAATTCATGCGCCCCGGAGGGGGATGGAGGACAAATGGCTCGCATAGCGGGTGTCGATCTGCCGAGAAACAAAAAGGCGTACATTGCCTTGCGTTATATCTACGGCATTGGGCCTACCGGTGCGGAGAAAATCTGCAAGAGGCTCAATATCGCTGAAAGCAAGCGTGTGCAGGATCTCACCGAGGATGAGGTTAACCGCATCCGGGAAGAGATCGACAAGAACTGGCAGGTTGAAGGCGATCTCAGGCGCGTTGAGGGCCTGAATATCAAGCGTATGATCGAGATCAATTGATACAGGGGCCAGCGCCACCGCAAGGGCTTGCACACGCGC
>JAHFBI010000062.1:14357-19367 GCA_023250095.1 Candidatus Melainabacteria bacterium | reverse complement strand
AGAGGGCGGTCTGTCGGTGAAACACCTCCTGAGAACCCTGCCGGCAGGCAGCTGTGTAAAGCAACTGGCAGGGAGCCGGCGGCGAAAGCGACGGAGTCTGGAGGGTGAAGTATACTTGGACGCGATCGGCGCATTTTTAGCCTGATGAAATCCGGAGACGGGACCCTTATGTTGGCCTCCGGTAGTAAGTTGGTCAGAGGAGCTTTAGCTAATGACGCATATTGAAGAGATATCCGCGCTGGAGATTCTTGATTCTCGCGGCAACCCGACTGTCGAGGTGACTGTGCTTCTGGCAAACGGGGCGGCTGGAAGGGCTGCCGTGCCGTCCGGGGCGTCCACGGGCACATTCGAGGCAGTCGAGCTCAGGGACAAGGATCCCTCTCGCTACGGCGGAAAGGGCGTCCTCAAAGCTATCGGACATATCCATGATGTTATTGCCAAAGCTCTTGCCGGAGCAAACGCCCTGGAGCAAACGGCAATCGACAGAGAGCTGCAAGCTCTTGACGGCACGGAGAACAAGGCTAATCTTGGTGCTAACGCCACCCTGGCTGTGTCACTGGCTGTGGCCAAGGCAGCTGCGACATCCATGGGGATGCCGCTCTTTCGCTATGTGGGGGGCGTGTCCGCCTGCATTCTGCCAGTGCCCATGATGAATATTCTCAATGGCGGCAAGCATGCCGAAGACGGCGTCGATTTTCAGGAGTTCATGATTGTGCCGCTTGGTGCCGGCAGTTTTGCCGAGGCGCTGCGCTGGGGAGCAGAAACCTATCATGCCTTGAAATCGGTTCTGCACGGCAAGGGTTTGAGCACTGGCGTAGGCGACGAGGGCGGGTTCGCTCCGGCCCTCAAGTCCAACGAGGAAGCCCTAGAGCTTATTCTTGAAGCGGTTGTCAAGGCTGGATTCAAGTTCGGCTCTCAGATAGCTCTGGCTCTTGATCCGGCATCCAGCGAGTTCTTTTCAGGCGGCAAATACAATCTCGTGAGGGAAGGGCGCACGCTTTCCCGGGAAGAGATGGTGGACTATTACGTCAAGCTTTCGGAGAAATATCCCATTGTCAGTATCGAGGATGGAGTTGCGGAAGAGGACTGGGAAGCCTGGAGGGGGATTACCGTCGCTCTCGGCGACCGGGTTCAGCTTGTCGGCGACGATGTTTTCGTAACCAATTGCCAGCGCCTTCAGCGTGGTATTGACACCGGTGTCGCCAATTCCATTTTGATCAAGCCGAACCAGATAGGCACTCTCACCGAGACTCTCGATGCGATAGCTCTCGCCAGAGAAAATGGTTATGGCTGCGTCATGAGCCACCGCTCCGGCGAGACTGAGGATTTCACAATCGCCGATCTGGTGGTTGCCACAGGCATCGGTCAGATCAAGACAGGGGCGCCCTGCCGCTCGGAGCGGACCGCCAAATACAACCAGCTGCTCAGGATCGAGCGCGATCTGGGTAAGACGGCAATTTTCCGGGGACCAGCTTCCTTCGCTCAGTTGCGCGGCACAAGCAAAGCCGGCTCTCCCGCGGCCGTGCGATAGACCGCCCTGCGGCGCTGGATTATTGATGGTTCAAAAGAGCGACGTTCTGCGTGGCGTCGAGACGGTAAAGGATGGACTGCGTCTTGTAGCGACCGAGATATTGCCCGTCGATGTACTGGTCCACGCAGCTTGTCGAGACGATCTCGTCTTCTGTGACCTGCTTCAAGCGATCGCGTGAGCGCGCTGCCCAGCCGCCGTTCAACCCGTCGGCCGTGTAATAGTTGGTGCGGTCCATCGTGGCCTCGGCAGGGCTCAAGGGTGTGATGGATGACTGAGTCTCGGTCCAGCCGGGCTGATTCCACCTGGCAACCACGCGCCCATCGCTTGATTTGCTGAAGCCGACCTCGGAAATTATCTTCATTCCAGCCGGCACGGATGCCACGGCCGATTCTGTGACCATTGTGACGCATCGCCAGGCGCCTTCGAAGGAGACAGGGAAAGAGTCGTCTGCGACCGCACCGGAGAGAGGCGATGCGTCTTGATCTTGTTGTAAGTAGCCGCGCAAGAAAGTTGCTTGAGCGGGGACGGCGGCAATCAAGAGGACAAGCGACAGCACTGCCAGAAAGAGGGGTCCGCGGACGAGACTGAGGAGTCCTTTCAATATCTCTCTGGCTGATTTGCTGGTATCCATGGTGTCTTCTTATTCCCGTTTGTTGCCGTGGTCAAGGGGTATTGGCTTCTAGAGCGGAGCTACCGGTGCGTGCTTTTGCCCTATTGCCAAGATGCCTCCTGTATATTTTTTCCCTTGGAAACAACTTTTATCACTACTTGGCAACTCGTCCTGTCCTTAAAAATCTCTCTACTCGGGCTCCTGTTTGTGATGGATTGAGAAGATAGTCTGGCGAAAAGATCGCCGAAAGCGGCTCGGGCATGGGATTACCTCTTAGCCGCCCCAGGCAGCTCACAGGGGTGTTTGTTCTGAAGACAGGCACTTATGGCGCCAGCAGCCCAATTGACGGTGCGTCAATCCTTAGAAGTTCAGCCGCTAGAGCGCTTCTTTAGGTGCTAACATGTGAACCTGTTTTGCTTAAGTTTAGAGAGGGTGATGCTGTGAGCAACAAGACGGCAACGAAGTCTGAAATCAAGGATCTGTCTCTGGCTGCCCAGGGGAAGCAGCGAATCGAGTGGGCTGAGAGCGATATGCCTGTGCTCCGGCTGATCAAGGAGCGCTTTTCGCGCGAGAAGCCTTTTCAGGGACTTAAAATATCGGCCTGCGCCCATGTCACAACCGAGACCGCGAATCTAGCCCTTACTTTGAAGGCCGGCGGAGCCGACTGCACTGTGATCGCTTCCAACCCGCTATCGACCCAAGATGACGTGGCAGCCGCTCTTGTAAAAGAGCACGGCATTTCCGTGTATGCCATCAAAGGCGAGGATATTCCCACCTACCACAGACATATAAACGTCGCTCTGGATCACAAACCCCACGTGATCATCGACGATGGCTGCGATCTCGTGGCGACACTCATTCAGGAGCGTCAGCATCAAATAAAAGACATTGTCGGGACTACCGAAGAAACCACGACCGGTATCAATCGTCTCAAGGCCATGGAGAGGGACGGGCAGCTGAAATTCCCGGCCGTCGCTGTCAATAATGCTCAGACCAAGCATCTTTTCGACAACCGCTACGGCACCGGACAGTCGACGCTCGATGGTATCATCCGTGCCACCAATCGCCTGCTGGCAGGGCGAAATGTCGTTGTTCTCGGTTATGGCTGGTGCGGTAAGGGCTGCGCCATGCGCGCTCGCGGGCACGGTGCAAATGTCATCGTCACCGAAGTCGATCCGGTTCGCGCCATCGAGGCCGTAATGGACGGCTTCCGCGTCATGCCGATAATGGAGGCAGCATCGGTCGGTGATGTCTTTATTACCGTAACGGGCAACCGCCACGTGATCGACAGTCAGCATTTTGCCTTGATGAAGGATGGGGCCATCATATGCAATTCAGGGCACTTTGATCTCGAGCTTAATCTGGTCGCCCTGGAAAAGCAGGCCAAGAGCAAGCGTCAGACCAGACCCTTCATCGAGGAGTACACGCTTGGCAGTGGCAATCGCATTTACGTTCTGGCGGAAGGGCGCCTGGTCAATCTCTCCTGCGCCGAAGGACATCCGGCGTCCGTCATGGACATGAGTTTTGCCAATCAAGCCCTGTCCGTCGTCTACCTTGTTAAGCACAAGGGCACGCTGGCACCAGGGTTGCACATTCTGCCTGAATCAGTCGATCAGGAGATAGCTACGCTCAAATTGCATTCCATGGGGATCAATATCGATGTCCTGACCAAGGAGATGGTTGATTATCTGGCGTCCTGGAAGGGCGGCACCTGAGGCTGTTTCTCTTCAGCTCAGAAAGAGAGTCCAGCGCAGTTGGACTCTCTTTCTATTTCCTGGCAGCTTGTGGCTAGTGCCTTGTGTCTCTAATTGATCTTCTGGAACATGTAGCCGATTCCGCGTGCTGTCAGAATCAGATCCGGATTGGAGGAATCGTCTTCCAGCTTGGAGCGCAGGCGGCTGATATGTACGTCGACCACGCGCGTGTCTATTCTGTGATCGGGAGGATAGGCCCATACCTGCTGGAGAATTTCGCTGCGTGAATAAGGGCGACCAGAGTTGGTCACCAGCAACTCCAGAAGACTGAATTCCATTCCGGTCAGGCGGATGCGCTCGTTCTTCTTGGTTACCTGGCGCTTGTTGAGATCTATCTTCAGGTTGCCAATAGTAATCACGTTGGAAGTTTTGCTTTGCGTCGCATCCGTGGTACGTTCGACAGTCCTGCGCAGAACTGCTTTGATTCTGGCTTCAAGCTCGCTGGGGCTGAACGGCTTGACTACATAGTCGTCTGCGCCAATCTCCAGACCCTGGATGCGATTGGATACATCTGCTACGGCAGTCAACATGATTATGGGTGTATCGGACGTCTTGCGGATTTCGCGGCAAACTTCGTACCCGTCCATCTTCGGAAGCATCACGTCGAGGATTACGAGATCGGGTTGAAATGAGTTGAATTGATCGAGGGCTTCTTGCCCGTCTGCTGCGGTTGCCACATTGTATCCAGCCATTTTCAGGCGTGTCTCGAGAATGCGGCGAATTGAGGCTTCGTCGTCTACGACAAGCACCTTCTCCTGACTACTTTGACTCTCCATCACTAGTTAAAATTCTCCCGTTGGAAGGGCCTGATTTCGCCCAACGACTATTCTAGAACCAACTTGCCTTGCTAACAGCACACAGCTTTGAGAAAGTTCTCGAAGTTGATCTATTTATATGTAGCACAAGCGCGAAAACTTCTCCTGACATGGGCTTCAAGTGCCAAGATCTTCTCAGGGCACCCTGACAGATGGACTCTGTGATGGCCGGCGTCTGGACCCTTTAGGACGAGACGCCATACTTGAAGCGATGTTACGCGTTGACCCGGTGGTTTCAGTCTGGGCGACAGGACCGCGGTTTGCTAATCGCGGTCCTGTCGTGTGTCGAGAATTTGCAGG
>JAHFBI010000062.1:0-14347 GCA_023250095.1 Candidatus Melainabacteria bacterium | reverse complement strand
GGTTCTCGCTTGTAAGAATTCTCTCCTCCGACGACGCCACCATATCTAATGACAGCCTTTGCCAAATTTCCTTGAATTGCCATGTTGGACGCCAGGAGCCGAAGGCGTTTAAAACGAGAGCAACAAGCAGATGCTCTCGTTGTCATCCCCTTGACTGTCCGATAAGCGGAGAAAACGCTAATCCAGGGCATTAGAGATGAAAATATGGACTATCCGGCTTGCTGAAATCCTGCTAGAATCCTGCCACGAAGATGCCCCTGTGTGTATCCTCGCTTGACAATGAAGCTACTCTTAGTTAAGTTAGGCACCAAATACGGTTGTTAATACAAACGCTCGATGTAGAATGAATCGCGAATTTTGGTAGACGGTCAACAGTTGATACATTCAGCATTGCAGCAAAATTTCATCAACATCGATGCGCGGGATATGAGCTGTATATAGAGGAGCGAAGCAAAGAGAACACAAGTGATATCGTCAGTTGTTGTACCGTCTGGTTGTGAATGGAAAAGTTTGCCTTGAAAGAAATTGTGCCATCTCGGGAGTCGTGCTAAGCTTCATGGCTGAACTGGTATGGTATTGGTTTGCGTAAAGGACTATAGAGGTAGGAAAGAGGAAGGACTATGAAGAAGCCCCAGTTGTGCTTAGCCCTGAGTGTTTCAATTGCACTGCTGCAGGCCAACTTACTACAGGTAAACGCTGCGCCCGCTTCCCCTTCGATCTGGCAAAAGCTCGCAGGAGCTAGCTCTGATGCGCAAGGGAAGATTGCTCAGAAATCTGTGGTCAAGAAAGCCGCACCGCATGTGGTTCGCACCAGTGCCGTCACCAAGAAGACCACAGTGGCACCAGTGGCAGCGTTCAATGCTCATGGCGTCGCCGCCAGTGGCATGAACGGTCAGGTAATACTTTTCCTTGGCAAAACCAAGGAGACAGGCGTGCAGGGTACCAAAGCCCCGGCAGCCGCTCTCACGATTCACACTTCGCTGCCGGAAGAGACCACTATCGCCGCTGCTCCTTCTGAGCAACCGACCCTGGTGGCAATGAGCGAGAACATGGCAACTGACGTCAAGCCGTCGGCTGCATCCACGTCGAAGCAATTGCTCGCGCAGCTGGCACCCGACCAGCTCATCGCTCAGGCTGACGCCAATACCACCCCGATTCCGCCAGTGGTCTCTGGGACGGTGGATCTCGAGGAGTTCAAGCCGAGCAATGCCATCGATTTGAAAGTTTCTCAGTCGAGAACCTTCAAGCTGCGCAACAAAATTATCAGAACCTCCATCAGTGACCCCTCGATCGCAGAACCGGTAGTGGTTGCCGAGAACCAGATGGTTCTTCTGGGCAAAGCTCCTGGTGGCGCCACTCTGGTCATCTGGGATGATGCCGGTAATTCAGTTGCACTTGATGTGCGCGTCAACCGCGACTTCTCACAGCTGCAGGCGATGATGAGAGAAATCGATCCTCGCATTATCGTCAAGCCTTTCTCGGTTGGCGGCAGCGACAGAGTCATTCTGGCAGGTGACGTCGATCACCCTGAATCCGTGATCAAGGCTTTCGCCACGGCTAATGCCTTTATGGACGACCGCGGCATGAACATCACCGTAGCCAATGGACGTATCCAGGGGCAGCGGATTGGTGAGCAAGGCGGTTCTGCTGGTGGCGGCGGTGGCGCCGGGCAATTATCGGCTATCGGTACTGTCGATCGCTATACGTTCTTTGGCAACACCAACAACAATATCGGCAAGGCTCAAACCATCCTTAGCGATGGAGGCCGTGTCACGAGCTTGATCAAGGTCAGAAAGACTCCGCTCATCGTGCTGCACTGCACGTTCATGGAAATGAACTCGGCTTCGGTCCGTGAACTCGGCGTGCAACTGGGCGTGGCCTTCTCCAACGAGAGTTTCGCATTCGGTATCGGTGGTAACAACAACCTGGGCACCAGCTTCTTCCCGCAACTGCTGTCATTCGGCGGCAACAACGGATTGATGGGGACTGGACCTACGGGATCCGTCACCGGTGTAGCATCGCCTGTCGGTTTCGCTGGCTTCAACCAGCTCGCCATCCCTGGCGGCGCGTCACTGCCAATCTCCGGTATCGGTCAGGGCGTTCTCAACGGTGCTCCGCCGCTTTTGAACGGTACGACTTTGTTCGGTGTGCCAGGTGGTACAGCTTTTACGTCGGCGGGTCTGCCTAACCTGTTCCAGTCCGTATCCAACTTCATCACCAACGGCAGAGACCGCTGGTCCATCAACCCGGTGGTCCAGGGCATCATCACCCACAACCGGGCGAGAGTCCTTGCCGAGCCGACCCTGGTGACAATTTCCGGTGAGCGCGCCGCCTTCCTCTGCGGTGGAGAAATACCAATTCTCCAATCGATTGCTACTGCCGGTACTGCTGCCCAGTCGGTCGTCTTCGAGCCCTACGGCTTGAGGTTGAACATGATCCCGATTCTGCAAGAAAACGGAACCATCAATCTCCAGGTCTCTCCGGAAGAAAGACTTCTGGACAAGGGCAATGGTCTCAACCTCTTCGGTGTTGGCACAAACGCAATTCCGGCGTTCGTCACCCGTAAGACTCAGACCACGGTCGAGCTGAAGCCCGGACAGGAGCTGTTTATCTCCGGTTTGGTCACAGCCAACCACGGACGCGAACTGACCAAGACACCGATTATCGGTGAAGTTCCGGTACTCGGCGCCCTCTATCGCTCGAAAGCCTTCTCCAAGAACGAGAGCGAACTGGTCGTTGCCGTACGCCCGGAAATCATCCTTCCTGGTACGCCCGGACAGCTCAGGCTGCCTGAGGAAATCAGCAAGGTGGAAGGAGTCAGAGACACCAACCTCTTCCAGGTCGAACCTACCATTGTTGACGAAGGTCACATGAGAAGTGGTAAGGCAGAGAAATCCTTGCAATTGCCGGGAGTGCTGCCGCCGGATGCTCCGATTCCCGACAATAAATAGTCGGTATCAGGCAAACAAATGGAATCCGGAAAAGGGGGCGAAAGCCCCCTTTTTATATCCGCTCCGGCAGCTTCGTCCCTTGCTGCCTCCGCTGTATAGCCGCTCGGCGGCCGACGGCTCATCGCCGTCGTTGCCTGTTGCCTCGCTAGTTGATTCGTTGCTGCGTGCTACGTGGCTCCGGCAGCTGGCGGGTCAGCAAGAGAAGAGAGGATGCTTTTCCAAGCATCCTCTCCTGACAAAGGTGTATTTTTTAGCGAGGCTTTTTGACGGTTGTTTTCTTGGTGGGGACAAGAGGTTTGACATTGGCGAGGAAACGCAGGGAGTCCTCGGGAAATTCTTTGAAGAAGATAGAGAGGACTCTTGCCACTGCATTGCGAATGAACTCTTCACGCGTTTCGGACGGCGTGTAGAGATTGGCCAGTCCAACGCGGTCGACGATCCTCAGAAGTCCTTTTTCGGAGAGGCGCACCATAGTAGTCATGACGGTGGTGTAGGCTATCTGCCGCTGCTGGCGCAGGCTCTCGTAAACATCACGCACCGTTACAGTGGGGTTGGCCTTCTTCCAGGCAAGTTCCATAATTTCACATTCAAGGTCTCCGAGAAACTTTCGGAGTCCAGACTGATTGAAGCGGAACGACGCATTCTCGTCGTTAAGTCTCATAGGTTGCCACTCTAAAAGGTGCTGCCTCGGTCAAATCGTAGCATGAACTGGCGGTTTAGGGGAGAGAGTCTTTCGGCGGATGATTGGCTCTTTTCTGCGCACTGGCCAGTGTTTCGGGTGCTTTTGTCTGCGACTGTGGCAAATAGTAAAAATGTTGAAGAATGGATCTCCGAGGATGTGAAATGGATGCGACTAAAAGGGCGGTTGTCTTTCTGGACAGAGACGGCACTCTCAACGAGGAAGTCGGTTATATAGGAGATCTCGACAATCTGGTTTTGATCGAAGGAGCTGGTGAGGCTGTGGCGCGGCTCAACAGGGCGGATGTGGCGGCAATTCTCACCACCAATCAGACAGGGGCCGCGCGCGGCTATTACCCGGAGGAGCACATTCTGGCTTTGAACCGCCGGCTGGTCGAGCTGCTGGCTTGCAAGGGAGCTCATCTCGATGCCGTTTATTACTGCCCTCATCTGCCTGAGGCGCAGGTGGCAGAGTATGCTCTTGCTTGCCAGTGTCGCAAGCCCTTGCCGGGAATGGTGCTTGAGGCCTTCAGCGATCATCCGGAGCTCGACAGATCGAGGGCTTATGTGGTCGGTGATAAGGCCACAGATGTCGAGCTGGCACAAAACTGCTCGGCCAAGGGCGTTCTTGTGACGACAGGATACGGAGAGGATGTCCTTAGCGGCAGATACCAGTGGAGCGTGAAGCCTGATTTCACAGCCTCGGATATTGCTGAGGCGGTTGACTGGATACTTGGAGATCTCGGACTGGCTGTGCGATCACCTGTCGGCGAAGGATTCAGTTAGGCTCAGGCACCCGGAGCCTGGCATCTTCTGCGACAGATATCTCTTAAGTAGGGTGGCATCGTCAAGCCCGTTGTACGAATGCCAGAAGAACAGGCGTAAGCGCGGAGTCCGGTCAGGCGAGCCGCTGGCGAGAGCGCAGAAGGAGGCTGACTTCGCTCAGCAGAGACGGCATGTCAAAAGGCTTGGGAAGGTAGAGATCGGCGCCTGATTCCAGCGCCAGCGACTGGTCCGGATGGGAGGTGACCATGACTACCCAGATGTTGCTGAGATCCTTGTCGCCTTTTACTTTCCTGCACAGCCCCCAGCCGTCCATGCGCCGGTCGGACAGGTTTGATTCAAGCAGCATAAGATCCGGCTGGTGGTGGCGGGCCAGGTTGAGCGCGTCATCAGCTGAGCTCGTCACTTCTACAGTGTATCCCTCCAGGGAAAGAATTTCCTGCAGCAGGCAAGCCATGGCCCCATCCGGCTCCACTACCAGTATGCGCGAGCGGGATGGCGATTCGCCTCGGGCTTTGTCCGGCGCGGGACTGTCGTCTCCTGCCCAGCTGCTTCCCGGCGAGAGTTTGGCTGCGTAGCGGAAGTCTCGTGATGTGGTCAACACATCGACATAGCTCTGGAAGCGCCTTGTATGGCTTGAAACGATGCCGATGGCGATGGACATCAAAGGTACTCGCCGGCGTATGCCACCACGGCCGGTGGAAACCAGATAGCCTCTTTTTATGTCGTCGGGAGGGTAGAATCGCTTGGCGATTTCGTTGAATTGGGCGCAGATTCGCTCTGCCAGCTCGATACGGCGCTCGGGGCTGGTGATGACGAGAAAATCGTCCGCTTCGATATGTCCGGCAAACTCATTGTCGGCAACAGTATCGACGAGAATGGCACCCAGGGCTTTGATTAATTGATCCCCGGCCAGGTCGCCGTAAGTCTCGTTGTACACGCGCAAATTGTTGAGGTCTATGGAGAGAGCTGCCCACGGTCTGTCTGAAACAAGACACTGCTCCAGCATGCGCCGGATCATGTTTGCTCCGGGTAACTGGGTGAGCGGATTGGAAAGCTCTTCCTGCCGGCGGCGCAAGTGCGCCAGAACACGGATGGCCAGCTCGCTCTTGTCGATATTTTCGCTGAGCACGTCATCGGCGCCGTAGCGGAAGCAGCTTATCCGCTCATTGACGTCGTCGGAGGAGTGCAGGAGAACAAGCACCGGTCGAGGGTGCACAAGTGTGGCCCTGATTTGCTGACAGTAGAGCCTGCCATCTCCTTCCTGCATGTGGGCAGTTAGAAGGACCAGGTCCGGGTGCAGGAAGCTAAGAAGTTCGTTGGCTTCTTCAAAAGATGTGACAGCATGCACTTTGGCGCCGGTCTTGTCGAGAATCGTGGCGTATTGCGCGGCGGCGCGCGGTTGGTGGATGATCAAGATAACCGGTGTTGGGAGCAGCATGGTCAACCTCGCCCCCGAGCGGCTTGCTCTTCCAGCGTTGCTGCTGGCAGGCGTACCGTAAAAGTCGTTGAGCCAGGCTCGCTCGTCACGGCGATAGTGCCGCCCAGGGCAAGGACCAGGGACTTGGTGATGTATAAGCCAAGCCCGGTGCCTTCAGTTTGCCTGACCAGAGGATTATCGAGGCGGCTGAACTTATTGAAGATTTCGGGCAGATGCTCTTGCGGTATGCCGCCGCCTTGATCTGTGACGGAAAACTCGACCATTTCCGAATGACGGTCTTCGGGGGCTCTGTCTATGGATCTAGCCGATATTGTGACGGCAGTGCCTGGTGGTGAATATTTGATGGCATTGTCCACGAGATTGGTGAGGATTTGCTCGAGGCGATCTGCGTCAGCCCAGACAGCCGGCAGAGCTTGCGGAATACGGCTGTGCAAATGATGTCTTTCGGCTTTGTCCGATAAATTACGGCAAACACGCTGGATTGCCGCATCAAGATCGAGGGCGCGGATGGTCAGCTGGAGTTTGCGGGATTCCAATCGCGAGACTGCCAGCAGATCTTCAACCAGTCTGGTCAGCCGGTCGGCCTGATCTTTGATGATGCCTATGTAGCGTTTCTGCTGAGAGGCGTCCAGCCTGTCGCCTGCCCGGAGAATCGTGTCGGCGAAGCCTTTGATGCTGGTGAGAGGGGTGCGCAACTCGTGGCTGACAGTGCTGACAAATTCAGTCTGCGCCTGTTGGACAGTGTTAGCCTGAATGATATAGACAATTGTCAGATAAGACTTGCCTCTTGCACCTGAGGTGGTAAGCGGTATGTGGCTCACGGGCATTATCAGATCCATGCCGCTGCGGCACACGAGAGTGGCATTGTGCAAGTTTGCGCTTTCGGCGGTTGCCGGAACCAGTGCGCTCTGGCTCTTTTTGCCATCGCCGCCGGTGCCATTGCCTGTATGACAAGTGCACTCAACAAGCCGGGCGAGCTTCTTGCCTTTAAGCGCCACAAGCTCTTCGCCAATCAAATTAGCGAAAGCTGGGTTGCAATCCTCTACTATTCCGTTACGGTCGCTGATAATGAGACCATCGGCAGAATAGGTGGATAAGCTTCGATAGAGATCTTCCGAGTTAATTGTCACCTCAAGCTCATCTGCTATCTTGAAGTAAGCGAAGCAAGCCCTACAGCCTAAAGTAACACTGATGACCTTAGATTAACCGCAATTCAAATGGTTTCTTAAGTTTATGGATAGGTAGTCAATCAGCCTCTTGTCCGGTGGTCCAGTTGAGGATTTCCGCCAGGCGGGACCGGTCTGTCAGATAGAGGTAGCCGATAAGGGCTTCAAAGGCAGTCGACTTGCGGTAGGCATCCTGTCCGGCTTTGCGCTGCCCGGGCGATTTTATATTGCGCGCGCGCCTGACTATTTCTGCCTCACTTTCTTTGAGCCTTCCGACAATGATGTCGAGAAGCAAGGCCTGGTTGGCGGCGCAAGCGCGGCGCACGGTTTTGCGATGCAAGTCGGCGACAGAGGCAGCTGAAAGGATCTCACGCTCGCGCTCGAAAAGATGAAAGACAGCATCGCCAAGATGGGCAAGCAATCTGGGCGAAATGAGCCGGGCCTCGTTATCTTGAAGCATCCTGCCAGCGAAAATCATGGGCAGAACCTGATGAGCGGCAACACGTCACTCGTTCCTGGGGGTGGAATCTGCCTGAGTGTCCGGTTTGCCCTTCTTATTATTTTTCTTGTTTGCACCTTTCAGGAGATCCCCGACAACCTGAAAGCCGAAATTAGGCAGTGCTGCCCCAATGCGGCGCCAGCGCCAGGGCTCGGTAGCCAGGCGGTAGAGCCACTCCAGGTGCAGGCGGCGCATCAGGGCCGGTGCGCGTTTTACCTGACCGGCCCAGACGTCGAAGCTGCCTCCGACGCCTATTATCACGGCATGAGGAAACTGTGAAGCAAAACGATCGATAAAATATTCTTGCTTGGGCACGCCGAGGGCTACCAGCACAAGTTCCGGATTATGGCGGCTCAGGTCATCGACAATGGATTCGGCTTCATCGATTGTGAAATAACCGTGGTGATAGCCGGACACTTTCAAGCCGGGATAGCGCATGGGCAAATCGTGAGCCAGACGTGAGACGATTTCATCTCGTCCGCCGATAAGGGCTACAGAGCGTCCGGACTGGCCAGCTCTTTCTAAAGCTGCAGCAGCCAGCTCAATTCCAGGCAGGCGATAAATGTTCTGTCCTGCCAGGCGCACTGCCCAGACTATACCTGCGCCGTCCGGAATAATCAGGTGCGCATGTCTGATAATGCGGTCAAGCTCAGCATCCTGTTGGGCTGCAACGACCATTTCAGCATTGAGGGTGACAATGTGCAGCCCCTTGCCGTTCTGCCAGGCCGATTCGATGACGGAAAGCGCCAGCTCCTGGTCGACGACGTCGACCGGATACCCGAGAACTTTCTGGCGTGATCTGTTTGTAGCTGACAAGGTTGACATTATAAATGGTGCCTGCTGGCTTCAGATCTGTCTGATTGATCACACCGTCGAAGTGCAATGGATGGGATGACCTTCAATGCAAAAACGCCATCCGCTTTGAAATAGTGATCGCCTCGATCACACAATCGGAGGGGACTCAAGCCTAGCTATCACTTTGCATGCGTAAAATTCTATCGAGTAGATTAAAGTTCTGGCAAGCAAGATTTTTCGCACATTCAGCCTTTCTCATGGCGCGGCTTGAGAGCTCCCGCGCGTCATGAAATGCTGCTTTCAGGCATCGCGTCCAGTCCTGTCCGCAGGGCTCATCAGCAAGAATTAAGATTGGTTGCTCAAACTCTGTTAACAGATGGTCCACCTTGGGATCGTAAGCGATGCCGGCGACCGGAACGCCCATGGCAAGTGCCATGATGAGCGCATGCAGGCGCATGCTCACTACCATATCCAGCTCCCCGAAAAGGGAAAGCCATTGGCTCGGCCTCTCCAGAGAGGCGCTATCGAGGACTGTGCAGGCAAGACCTTCGCGCCTCAAGAGTCTTTCGAATTCGACTGCAACCGGCAGGTCCTGCTCTTTCTGGAGGGCGAGGAGCATAAGGCAGGAGCCAGGCGGCAGGGTGTCTTTCAAAGCCCCGACCAGGGCCAGTTTGTGCTCTTCTTGAAAGTTTGGGCTTGGACGCAAAGAGACACCGACAAGTAAGGAGTATTGCTTGTGCAGTTCCTCTGTCGCCTGGACAATGTCTGAGGGCAGCGGGCTTTTGTCAAGGCACCAGACGGGATCTGCCGTCAAAATTGCTGGCACATGCCACTGACAGAGAATGGCGCTTGAGCCGGCATCACGTACTGAGCACGTGTTGGTCAGTGCAAAAGCTGACCGTGTCAAGGCTCTGGCGATGCCTCCTTTGAGCGGTCCGATTCCTTGAGCAAAGATGAAGACAGGGCACCCTAGCAGCCGGGCAAGCAAGATCTGTCCGAAGTAGAAGATCACCGATTTCAAATTGCGTGTGTTTTGAAAGAGCCCGCCGCCGCCGCTTATGAAGAGCCTGGCTCGCAAGAGAGCTTTCCCGAATCTCAGTCCATCGGTGCGGCTGACTGACGACACGCCGTACTTCTTTGCCGTTGCCAGGGGCGTTGCCGAAAGGACCAGGATTTTTTCCGGCTCAATCAGCCGTTTGAGCTGGCAGGTCAATTCTTCGAGAATAGCTTCATCGCCTAGATTATCGAAGCCGTAATAGCCCGAAATTACCACCAGGTCGCGTTGTCCTGCACCTGTCATCATCGCTGTTGTCATCAGGGACCCTAAATCCGTCTTTCAGCCTTGCCTTGTCATTGCCTTAGTACAGGGAAAAATCGACGCAGTATGGCGCAGGTGCCTTGAGTCTGCCGTGGTGCTTTCTTTCAAATTGCCGCACGGACAGGTCAGCCTGCGGGTCGCTTGCTTCTGTTTTGTTCTAATATACAGGGTGGGTTGAGAGGCTTTCCATGTCCGGATCATCCGAATCGGCTCCCTGGCAGGTGGTGCTTTCCGAGAGCGAAGGCGCCTCCGTCTGCTACACGCATCAGAAGCTGGATTGCCAGGAGGCAGTGTCGGAATTTCTGGCGGCTGCCACGAGGAACTCGACTGTGGTAATTCCTGGTAAACCGGGGCGTATCCCGCCGGAGAGCCCGGCGACAGCGCTTGTTTATGCTGATGTGTCCTTGCTTAAAGCCGTGCGCGAGCACCAGGTAGCTGATCAAGTCATCAGTGTCGAGTGCGGCATCGAAATTGCCGAACTCAATGCCATGCTCGCTCTCAAGGGACAGTGGTGGCCGGTTTTACCTCCTTTCCCTGGGGCCACACTCTTTGATGTCATCAATTCTGGAGCTGGCGGCGCTCTGGAGCAGAAATTCGGCGGGCCGCGCGAGCTTGTTCTCGGGGGCTCCGTCAGCCTTGCTACTGGTGAGTCGATCAAATGTGGTGGTAAAGTCGTCAAAAATGTCAGCGGCTACGATATGACCAAACTGTTCATTGGCGCCCATGGCTCGCTCGGGCTCATGACGATGGCGCATCTGCGCTTGTATGCTCTCCCTGAATCTAAAGCAACTGTGTGCTTCGGTGCCGACGATTTCGATGAGCTGATGCAGATCTGCCGGCGCTTGCTAAGCTCCGGGTTTTCATTCTCTTCACTGGAGCTGCTTGATGCCCGGGCGATTTTTTCCGAGCAGGGGCAGAAATCAGGTTGTCTGGAGGCACTGGTTCAGCCTCTTGGCATGGCTGGCGGCCGGAAATACTGGCTCTTGCTGGCGGCTCACGGGCTGCCTTCTGTCGTGGATGAAGTGATAAATGCTTGCGTGTCGCAGGCAGCTCTTGTCTCGACAAGAATTGACAACTCTGTCCAGGATGAAGTCTGGGCGCAACTTTCGGCTTTCTCTTGCCTGGCGGATGACAGCCGGGTCGAGATTGCTTGTTGCCCGATCAGCCAGCACAAATTGCTTGCCGCTCTTTTGCAAGGAAGCAATCCGCCTTACTGGCAGGCACGCCCGGGGCGCGGGCGCCTGAGCCTTTTTCCCTGTGGGCAGACGACAAAAGAAGCTCTTATAGAGCAGCTGAGGCAATTTGCCAGGGGTCAGAGCCAGTCTTTCAGCATCGCTTATTCCAACCAGCGCTTCAATTATCAGGTAGAGAGGTTGCCCGAAAGCGATGCGCCGTCCGATCAGTTGAAGAGGCGTTTGAAAGAGAGATTTGATCCTGGAGGAATCCTCAATCCGTTCGTGTCACTGTGATTCTTGCGCCCCTTGCCTGTCGCCCATAAGCAGGCAGCAAACAAAAGCAGCCACATAAAATGCAAACCCGCTCCAGTAAGTAGCCGAGATCCCGGCTCCTATGGCTATGACTACCGCCAGAACCGAAGCACAAACAGACGTGGCCCCGTTCAAGCACCAGAACCAGGGAGTGAGCTGGGCATAGCGGGCGAAAGATAATTTCATCCCTATAGGGAAGGCCGACCCCAGCACTATGCCGAGCGGGCATATCAGCAGAGCTGCTATGCCAATGCGCAGGGGTGTCGGGGCTGCCTGAAAGAGATTCACTGAAAGCGGACTTACGAAGCCGAAAATAAGGAGTGTGGTCAAAAGGGCAAGGTGCCATCTGCGGCAGGAAGCTGCCAGGTTCTCACCGCCGAGCTTGCAGGTAAGCGCGCTGCCCAGCCCGCTGGCAAGCAAAAGTGTGAACAGCACCACGCACAGACCGTAAGTGGGGTGCCCGAGGAAAACTGTCAGTCTCTGAATCTGAGAGATTTCAATCAGGAGAAAACCCATGCCGATCGAGGAGAAATAAATGAAAAAAGGAGCGGCTCCAGAAAGGTTGGCTTTCTTGAACGTCAGAGCCAGAGGCACTATCAGGCACAAGGAAGTAAGAATGAGGACTGTCGCCAACAAGACGACCAGGGTAAAGATGGCCACCATGTTAGCCTGAGACTGCTGTCCCTGTTGCATCAAGCTAAGATTGGCCCACTGGCTGAGCCTGGCCATCTGAAAGAAAAAGGGGCTGTCATCGGTGGGCGGTGATATGTTGATCGGGTAGTTGGAAACAAAGGCGGCACATTCATCTGGTGAGAGGATCTTCGCCATTTGCTGGTCGGAGCATGTTTTTGGTGTCACTTGGACGGTGAAGTTCAAGTCGTGAGCTACTTCGGTGATGCGGGCAACGTCCTGGTCCGTGAATTCACTTTTGCCGACCAGAAGCGTTCCCACACCGTCGACGGTGCCTGGCGGGATGTTCCTGACGAGGAGCATGTGTTTCTGCGGATCCTTGAAACCGGCATCTTTCAGGGCCCGCGTCGCCAGGCTGACCAGCCGGTAGATTTCACCTGGTCTGTCAAGAAAGTACCAGCGTGAGCAGGAGAGAACGCCGTTGTCGCTCAGGTGGGCAAGCAATATCTTCCAGGCTTCGAGTGTGTAAAGAGAGTTCTCCGTTAGCACGAATGCGCCGGCCGAGGAGGCGGCATACGTGTCGATCATGGAAATCTCTATGATATCGAACTTCGACTTACAGCGAGTCAGATAGCTGCGCGCTTCATCATTGATAAAGGACACTTTCGGATTGTCGGCGATGTGCCCCGTAAAGTCCCCGAATTTATTGTTGAGGACATCGAGTATGTTGTCGTTGATCTCAACGCCGACTATGGATTTCTGCCCGAAAGTCAGCGCAGAAAGAACGTCTCTGCCGCCTCCGACCCCCACAACCAGGACATTGCTTGCCGGGCGGATATAGTGGGCGATGTTGGTGATGTCGTATTTGAGGTGCTCGAGCTGGATGTTCGGGCCCCCTTTCGTCAGGACCGTCGAGGCAAAGGCATCGATATCGAGGATCAACTGCCTGACTGCAAGTTTGCTCGGGCAGGCAGAGCTCAGCGCCCAGCCGAAGGGGCGCTGAGCTCTGTTGGGATCTCCGTATACTCTGATACGCGAGAAAGAATTCCATTTTTCATAAAGCGGTCGAGACTCGAGCACGCCTTTCACCCAGCGCAAGCGGAGAAAATGTTGTGATTCGTTGAGGGGCACGGCCGCTGCCATCAAGAGGGTGCAAATGGAAGCCGCGCAAAGAAGCTGCCGGTATTCCAGGGCAAAGCAGAGGGCAGCCAGGCTGGCTGTTACAGACACGACAATGACGGCAGTCGGCCCATCCACGAAATAGAGTATGAACGGCAAGATGAGGCAACCGACAGCGGCTCCTGAAAGGTCGGAGCCGTAAAGCTTGCTGACTTGAGAAGGGAATCTGGTCAGGACAAGACAGACGCAGATGCCGCTGAAAATAAAAGGTATGCCGATGAGCACATATGTGGCTACAAGGTTGAGCAGGCTCTTGAAAGAAATCTGCTGAGGGAATTCGAATTGCAGATGGCAGAGGAAGCTCAACAAAGTCCCGATGGCGAAGGCCATAGCACTTACTACCAGAATCTGCCTGGTTGCCCTGGCAGTAAAGATCGCCGGTAGAAGGTAGACGGCAAGAGCTCCGGCAGTCAATCCGAAGATGGCAATCGAGATCACCATAAAAGCGAAGTGATACCACATCGTGACGCTGAAAATTCGCGTCAGAAGCAGCTCATACATCAATGTCGCCAGGGCTGTAAGGAACAACCCGGCGTATGTCTCTTTCCCGGCTGTCATGGGGGCGCTTGGCAAAGGCTTCTGGTTCTCCTTCTCCTCATTGCAACCAGCGAAAGTCACTTCGTCGCTCTGGCGGAGTTCTCAGAGATTCTTGCACACAATGAAATTCCTTGAGCGCTTTGGGGTAGTCATTGGGACAGGGATTTTAAAAGCAGCCATTTATGACTTTCTTAACTCGAGTTATATCATCGCCTGCCTTTTATCTTGTCCTGCTGTGTCATGATCTTCAGCCGCTGCCGGCAGGCTTTCTCTGAGATATTGCCAATGCAAGAAAAAAACGCCCTGGCTTTTGATGTCCACGGAAAGCCAGCAGCCCTCTGCCAGAAGGAGGGCGGGTTTACGCCAATCGATCCTTCTTTGCTGTCAGCCTGCATCCACTGCGGTCTGTGTTTGCCCGCCTGCCCTACATATCTGGCTACGGGGCGGGAGATGGAGTCTCCGCGTGGACGAATTCGGTTGCTCAGCCTCTGGCAGCAGGGACAACTCGATCCTTCGGCTCGCCTCTTCGAGCATATCGATTCGTGCCTGGGCTGTCTTGGCTGTGAGACCGCCTGCCCGTCCGGCGTCCAGTATGGAAAGATTCTCGATGGAGCGCGCGGGCAACTGTCCTTTCTCCAAAGCGGTAGAGCGCGCTGGCTCCTGCGTTTTGCTTGCCAGCGAGTTCTGAGCGACTATGGCAAATTGCGCATGGCAGGGCGGCTCTTGAGACTCTTTCAGAGATCGCCTGTGGAGCGGTTTCTCAAAGGCATGCTGGACAGGGGAAGGTTCATGAAACCTTTTTCTGCCTGGCTCGAATTTCTCCCGAGCGTGCCATCTTATGTCCCGCTTCCGAGGCAGTCCTGGATGTCCGGGGAAAAGAAGG
>JAHFBI010000354.1 GCA_023250095.1 Candidatus Melainabacteria bacterium | reverse complement strand
GAATGTCGAAGGTCGGGCAATGGCTTGGAATTATTCGCCTGTGTATGGACGAAGCAATTTTGATTTCCATTTGGAAGACGTTGGCCGCTTATTCCGGTCCCCTGGCAGTCGGCATCTGCGTCGCACCAATTCTCCTGCAGACCTACCTGGTGGGCTGCTTCTTCGGTTTTTTCACCATGCCAGCATTGACTAAGTCAGGCAACCATACCCTTACCGGGCTAGGAACGCTGGTTCTTCTTCTGCCCTGGCTCTTCGGCAGAGATGCCATTGTTACAGGCACGGAGTACTTGCACGGTCTCTTCTTCTGAGCCTGCCTCCATATAAATGAATCTGCAGACAATTTTCTTCAAAGCCTGGAAAGAGCGTGCAAAGACTTTCTTTCTGCAGCCTGCAGCCTGGAAATTTTCAACAGAGTCCGCTCGGTATCCAGAGGGATCTTGTCTTCGATATCGAGATCGAGACCGCGCCTTATGGCGCAGAGAATCTCGTCTCCAGCCTGCTCCTTCTTGCCCATACGCAAGAAGACATCAACTTTCACCATGCGTGCCACAAGGCTGGCATCATCAAATTCCAGAGCCCTCTCCGAGAGATTGAGAGCCCCCTGAAGATCTGCTTCGGCAAAAGCTGCACAACCAGCGGCAGCCAACAGACTCGCTTTGAGAGCGCCATCCACATATGGATAGTCGGAAGTAATCAAAAATGCCTGCCTGGCTCTCTTATAGTCGCGCCGCCGGTAACTCAAAACGGCTTCCAGGAAAGACGTATATATGGAGCGCGGTATGGCGGTTTGCAGTTTCTTCAGGCGCGACTTCGCCTGCCTGCGCAGCCCGGCCCGCTCGTAAGCAATCCCGAGGCGGCAGGCCAGATACGGATTGTCCGGGTCGCTCCGCCACTGGATAAGGGCACCGCGCAAGTCTTCGGCTGCCAGCGGTCTGGCCAGCATGGCAAACCAGAGGCGAAGCCGCTGGTTGCTTACGGCCAGGAGATAAAGCAGCGACGACAGACCATACACCCCGAACACACAGACGCGCTGGCTCGGCGATGCCGCCGCCAGAAAGAGTTCCCAGCGGGAGCCGCCCAGTCCCGTCAGTGACAAGAGCGGATCGCCTACGAGATTGACGCCAAGAATGAAAACAACCGTGTACCCGATGATTGTCGCCAGAAAGGGATGGGGACGGAACAAAAGCGAGGGCACCAGGCTGAGAGCCAGAGCTCCCTGGACAAAAGCCCCGGCAAAAAGCACTGCAATGAGTGCACCGCCCGACGACAGCCCGCAAGGCTCGGCGTGATACCAGAACAGGCCGTACGACCAGCTCTTCACAAATCCGCCCAGCCACTGGCAAACAACCAGCGTCGATCGCAAGTCCACAAGAGTGAGGATGGGAAAAATGAGGAAGATAACTATGCGCCAGGCAAAAGCACGGTCCTCATCGCGCAGATCGTCCCGCCACAGCCGGTCACGATCCCGCCACAGGCGCAACAGGGTATTTACCGCAACTGCTGCGGTCACCGCCGTTGTTATCCAGAGGTAGATTGCATTCATGGGCAAGACAGCCACCGTGGAAGAACGAAATTATAAACGAGATCAACTTGACAAGCCTGAAGAGAAATTTAGCCTCGCCGGAATTCGCACCCACAAACTCGCTAGTCCAAGTGTCCATCGCCATCCTGCGGACTGGAACTTGAGAGCAACCTTTCGAAATTGCCCTTCATTTTGCGCAAAAAGTGCGCATAAGACAGTCGATGTAGTTCTCATCCTCGGAGCTTTCGTCGAGCCGGGATTATATCAGCCGCTTACCAGCAGCCACTGTCCTGAGGAATCCCTTAAAATTACAGAGGGAAACCCGAGATTGAGACCATTTTGAATCGGGAATGTAATGCCCAAGACTGCACACGCCACCGGTAAAAGAGGAATGAGATGACAGGTACGCCCGACAAACCAATGCGCATTGGCGAAATGCTCATTGCTGTCGGTCTTCTAAGCGAAGACGATCTCAACGATGCAGCTCAGCTGGCCGTAGACCTCGGGTTGCCACTGGGCAAAGTTCTTGTCATGTCCGGTTTTCTGACGGATGGGCAGTTGCAGGCGGCAGTCCAGGTGCAGTCAATGGTCAAAGATCAGATCCTGGGGACCGAAATCGCCGCTCAGGCCTTGAAGCTGGTAGCCTCGCGCTGCCTGCCTCTGGAGCAGGCCCTGCGCGAAGTCGGCTGGGTACAGCGCGATGTCATGCCCAAGAACAAGCTCGGTGACCTCCTGGTAGAAAGCGGCATCATTGTCCAGGAGACTCTGGTAGAAGCCCTGCAATCCTCCTCGGAATCCGGGTTGCCGCTCGGGCGCATTCTTGTTCTAACCGGTAAATTGCCGGAAGCGCTCATTTACGCGTGTTTGAACGCTCAGGTGCTGCTCCGTGACGGCAAAATCAGCCGGGAGCAAGCCATCCAGGGATTGAAAGCAGCCCATCGCCGCCAGATGAGCATCGAACAGGCGCTGATTGAACAGGGACTTCTGCGCCCGCCGTCACACGCCAAGATAAAGCTGGGAGAGTTGTTTGTTCTTTCCGGCATCCTTACCGAAGAAGACATCATGAACGCCCTCGAAACGGGTCTTATCACCGAGGAGCCTCTCGGGCAGGTGCTGGTAAAGAGCGGACAGGTTCCGCGCACCCTTCTCGACACTGCCTTGCGCTTGCAGGAGATGGTGGACAATGGCACGCTCGGACCTCTCAATTCAGCGGAAGTGCTCCGACAAATTTACACAAGAGGGATCTCCATTGCGCAGGCCGTCGCTGAGCTGGGGCTCCTCAAGCAAGAATCGCACGAAACGATTCGACTGGGAGAGCTTCTGAAGCTGGCCGGCTTCATCACGGAAGTTGACATTCAGGATGCTTTGCGCCTCAGCCTGAAAAACAATGCCCTGGTCGGCAAGATACTCCTCATCGGCGGCGCGATCGATGAAACTACTCTCCATGCGGCTCTGCGCTGCCAGTTCCTCCTTCGTGAAGGCTTCCTCAAAGAAGAGCAAGCGATCATAGCGCTGCATTACTGCCAGCGCATGCATTGCTCGATGGACGAGGCCATGGTCGAACTCGGCTGGACCGTCCCCACGCGCACAGTCATCGAAGGCGAGGCTGCTACGAAGTAAAACAACCCGCCTGCCAGCCTATGAGGCAAAGCATCAAGCCTTCGCACCGCTGCCTTTTGTCGCTTGCGCCAGTTGCTCGCCTACCTGTTCACGCAAAGATATATTCCGCCAGAACAAGGCAGGATCGTCCAGGCAGCTCAACTCGGACTCGGCGGCAGAGTGCTTGCCCAGCATGTTCAGTGTGAGCCCTTTTAGAAAATGCAAATCGGCCATTTCAGGCATAATGCCCAGAGCCCGCTCATAGCATTTAAGCGCTGCCTCGGGGTTGTTGCCGTTGAGCTTGCAGTCGCCCAGGCACAAGAGAGCTTCCACCGCCAGCCGTGGATGGACCCCTTCCTGGGACGCGACATTCTCGAACAGCGACACAGCCTGCTCGATGGAATTGGCACGCAAAGCGATAGAAGCCCTCAGCATCAGCGTCTGCGGCGAGCCGGGCGCAACAGAATCAGCAGCCGCGGCTGCAGCTTTTGCCCGGCTGAGGAGCCCGCCCTGAAAATATGACCAGCCCATGGCAAGCAAGTTGGCAAAAGAGGGATCCCTCTCACAGGCAGCCTCTACCGCCGCATGACTTTTCGCCCATGCAGGATCCGTGGCCGCGGCAAACCACATCTTCGGCGCAGGAGCAAACAGCCCCCAGAAAAGCAGGGCGACCACCGCTCCATGGAACAAGCCAATCCCGAACACCAGGACATGAGCCGGGCTATCGTAAATTTGCACCCAGTCACCATAGCAGCCGGTGACGGACATAAGCGGGTAAAGCACGGCGGCACCGCCTACCGACAAGATACCCAGATATGTGGACACCGCCACCAGAGGCGGTGCTTTGGAGACGACAGCCAGACCAAGGGAAGCCATGCCGATAAGCATCTCCACGAGATTTCCAGCGAACGCTATCCAGACATGCTCAGAAGGAGTGAACTGGCTGTAAGACTTAACGAAGCCCCACATCACCCCGAAGTGGAACTCGGCGACTTTTCCCCCGAAAAGAACAATAGCCACCGCGTGACCGACCTCGTGAAAGAAGACGACCACCGGCAAGAGCAAGAAAAGGGCAATCCTGAGCAAAAGATGGCGATCCTGAACGGTGAGCCTGTCGTCAATGAGCTCCTTCCAGTTCTTGCGCGCCGAGATGACGGTCATGACCATCAGCGGGATGTAGAACAGGTTCCAGATGTCGGACGCGCCAGTGAATTCCATGGATCCTCAAGAAAAAATCAGGACATCATTTTCCGAACAGCCTAAGAAGCCACACTGACATGAAATAGAGCCCGGTAAGAGCGGCCATCACAATCAGCATCGAGAAGGCTGTCGGATCGGGAGTGATGACAGCAGCGGCGACACCGGCTCCAAAAACAGCATAACGCCAAATCGAGAGCAGTTGCCGCGAATTGACCAGTCCGGTGAATGACAGAGCAAAGATGATGATAGGCAGCTGGAAACAAAGTCCCATGTACAGCATAATCGTAGTCACAAGCGAAATGTAAAAATCCAGCCGCTGGTGAATCGGTGACATGCCCTGTCCGAACGAGCCGAAGAAATGCAACATGGGCGGCAGCAGAAGATAATAAGCAAACGCAGCTCCCAGAACGAACAACAGGGGTCCGCCAACTACAACCGGCATAAGCACCCGGCGCTCATTCGGTCTCAGTCCCGGCGCCACAAATTGAGACAGCTCGCCTAGAACCCAGGGAAAAGCCATGACCAGCGCGGCGT
>JAHFBI010000061.1:4918-19537 GCA_023250095.1 Candidatus Melainabacteria bacterium | reverse complement strand
CGCTTCGGTTCCCGGAGCCTGATTAGCTTCCAATGACTGCTTTCCTGGAGGTTTTGGCAGACGTGAGATTAAAAGAGAAAATTGCCCTGGTTTGGGCCGTCATTATTTCCTCGATGCTCATGGTAGGCGCAGCCGAGCTTGAAGCGCGGGCCGGGCAGGCTGTGATTATCGATCACACCTGCTCAGATCAGAGCGATACCAAGATTCCTCTGACCAGGCTGAATAAAGCAAGGGCTCTCAATATCTACTTCGGACACCAGTCAGTGGGCTGGAATATACTGGACGGTCTTGAGAGTCTTGCAGCAAGGAACCAGCAGCGATATCAGATAAACATCATCCAGGATCCGCCGCCTGAGTGGTTCAAAGAAAACAAGGGCCTGGGTCATGCCGAGATCGGCGAAAATGGAGATCCCTCGTCAAAGGTTCGCGATTTCACGGAGAAAGTCTCTTCTCGACCTGGCTTAGGGCGGTATCTCAATGCCGCTATCATGAAGATTTGCTTTGTCGACATACAACCGACAAGCAATGTCCTGTCCATCTGGAATACTTATCGCTGCCATATGGAGAAGCTGAAGCAGCAATTTCCGCGCATGACTGTTGTTCTGTGCACCTGTCCGATCTCAGCAACGCAAGATAACGGCAAACGAGAGCAATTCAATACACTGGTCAGGGACTATGCCAGAAATTCCCAAAGCACTCTCTTCGATCTGGCAGACATAGAAGCTTTCACGCCGGCAGGCAAGCCGTGCCTCAATCGCGGGCAGAAATCCTTGTGCAAACTCTACACGCAAGACGGCGATCACCCGGACAGCCCGGAAGGTAAAATGCGCCTGGCAAGAGCCTTCTGGTGGCTGATGGCCCGGTTGACGGGCTGGGAGGGACTCTAGGCTCGAAAGGATCGAAGACTGTATTTCTTAGCAAAAGATTGCCTACCGAAATCCTCAACTTTTCACCGGTGGTCCTTTTAGAAACAACCACCAAGGCTCTTGACATTTTCTGCTTAGAAAAACTTATGCTTAACTGTCTGACAATAGCTGAAGCCAGGATGTCCGTTGCCGCCGCTGGCTGAGGGATACGGGCTCAAGGGCTGTGAGCCGTTCTTTAGTTGTCGTTGCTAGGTTAATGAGTATCATAATGCTTACCAATCACAATTTTTTCCATAACTCTTGTTTGCTGGAGGCAACATGGAATTTTGGACCGGATTGTCCGTCATAGTGGCCGCTACTTTTATTGCGACCTGGTTCAACGACAAAATCTCCAAGGGCGACTATATCAATGACGAAGCCGCCTGATTTTCAGGGCTTGTCTTTTTAGCCACGATCCAGGAAACAAGATAGAGCCCGAGCGCCAGAAGGCAAAGCGCTGCGGCGCCTGTGACCATAGAGAGGTATTCCAGGCAGCCGCCGACAATGGCTCCGAGAATATTCATGCCCAGAGCCTGTTGCGGGGCCCGGCTGCCGGCGAAAGCCCTTGAAAAGACGAGCCCCGCAAAGAAAAATGGTGCGCCCAGAACGAAGACGGTCGCCAGGAATTTGACCAGCATGTCCTGTCCTGAAAAATAGTTCAAAGGGATAAGGTAGAGAACGATCAGCGAGACTATAAGTCCGGCATAGCCGTGGGTCTGGCTAATTTGTTTGAATCTGGTGATGGTCAGATTAGCCAGGAGAGCCATCATCAGCACAATTGCTATGGCGACCGAATTGACAATCCAGGTAGATCCGAACAGGACTGCCATGGCAAGCATCGCCCTGGTCTCCAGAAGCAGGAAAGCCGCTCCCAGGAGAAAAAACTGGCTGTTGGTGGCAAGCAAAACTGGACGGATGCGGAATTTCGAAAAGACAAAGAAGCTGGAGATGCTAAGAACAATGCCCAGCACGAAGAAATCGAAAAAAGACAGCTGTCTTTCTTTCAAGTAGAGAAACGGCCAGTCGTCTTCCGGAATGTCTACACGGTCCGCCAGCTTGGTCGTGTCAATCAGCCAGCCGTTGTATGGCGCAGGGACAGCATTGGCAAAGGACTTGAGCCCCGGACCCCAGAGGATGAGGACTGAATTGCTGCCATCATGCCCGGTGCCGAACATGAGTGGTTCTTCGGCAGCGACGCTCTTGACCATTCGGTAGAGCTTGTCTTTAAGCCACGGACGCCCGCAGGAGAAGCTGAGGGCAGCGATGCCATCCGGACTGAGAACATTCGTGCAAGCAGCCAGGCTTTCTCTTGTATAAAGATAATTGTCCAGCCGGACTGAAGGCAGCGTAGAAAGCGCGGCGTGGGAGTCCACCAGTCCGAAGGCGATGAGATCGTACTTGTCTTTTGCCGAAGCTACAAAGTTGCGGGCATCATTGAGATATGCCGTCACCCTGGCATCGGCATACGGTCTTTCCGGATGAATGCTCAAGCCCAGCTTCAAGATGACCGGGTCGATCTCCACGGCATCTACATGAATGGCGCCATGCCTTAAGGCAGCAGCAACATCATTGCCTGTGCCTGCACCCAGAACAAGTACTCGACCGGGATCTTTCTTGAAAACATAAGGCAGATTGTAAGTCCAGTACTCTGAGCCGTTCAGCAACTCAGGATGTTTGTCGACGAAGTCTTTGCTGAGATCTATCGTGCGCTGATGATAGCCGTGATTGACCAGCAGTTCCGTGCCGAGCTGGTAAGGCAACTCCTGCCTTGTGTTGCCGCGCAAGATATATGTCGAAGGGCGAATGTCAACGCGGTAATACGGCGACCACAGGCTTGCCCCTGCCGAAAAATATCCCAGCAGGAGACAGACCCCGAACGCAAGCAATTCGAAAGGGCGGCGGAAGAAGAAAAGCACCGAGCCAAAGCCTGTCGCCAGCCAGACGGTGGGGGGTGTTTGAAAGAAACTCAAAGCCGACATGACGACGACGCCGGACAGGCTTCCAAGGAGGTTCACCGTGTATGCCGGCAGAGGCTCGAGTTTTGAGAGTTCTTCGCCGAGCAGCTTTCCCAGCGAGGAAAAAGTCGAGGTTACAAGAAGGAAGATCACCGCCATGGCAAATGTATTTATATACAGGGCTTGAATGGACGACACATTTTGCATGTAATCGACCGATGTCTGCGAAAAATTGAAGGTCATCTGGGTGAGCCCAAGCGACGGTGCCAGATAAAGAATCGCCGTCAAAGCAGCAAAGAGCGCTGGGAACCAGGACTTGACCAGGACAAGCCCCTTGCCGCTTTGTTCATCGGAGGCTTTCTTGTCTGTGAGCCCCCAGGTGGAACAACCCAGACCGAGCCCGAGAAACGTTGCCAGCAAGATAAGGTTCTTGAAAAAACCGAATATACGGATCTCGCTGGCTGTCCAGCGAATCACCAGCACCTCGAAAAACAACGTGGCGAAACTGATGGCAAACAGGGGCAGGTATCTCAGATTTGACTCCTAGTCTTGAAGTGTTTATAAGCTAGCATGCCGCGGCTGAAGAAATATTGCCAAGCAGTATCCCCCAATCCGGCTAGAAGGGACTCTCAGGTACTCTTAGGTCCACGGTCCACAATTTAAGCCAGAAAAGATGTCCCTGATAACTTAAGGCAGTTGTGCAGGAGCATCTTTCCTACTCAACTTAGCGCCTTTCAGTTTTTTTAGTTATTCAGGAGTAATGAGGGATAATTCGTTTGAACGTCGAAGGCTGAATAGACTTATTTCTGAGAAAAAGGAGGGCACAGATTTTGGCCTGCAAACAAATTGAAGTATTTACATCCGGATGCCAGTCTTGCATTGAAACAATGAAGCTTATTGCCCGGTCAGCGCCTTCCGACTGTCAGATCATCGAATACAATATCAAGACCCAGTCCGGCGCTTGCCTGGAGAAGGCTATTTCTTACGGTATCAAGTCCACTCCGACAATCGTTGTTGATGGCAAAATTGTCTGCGTTGGCAAGCCGACTGCTGAGCAGCTTGCAGCAGCCGGAATCGGTTAAGTCCAATAAGAAAGTCTCACGCCAGGCGCCGTAAAGTGTATTAGATGTTCACAGCAAGAGGATTCCTCAGCCAGGGAGGGAGCCTCTTGGATGTTCCTCAGAACTCTTGTTCGAGGGCGTCTTTTTCCGTTGTGTATATAACCTGATCTAAGCCGCAAGAACGCTGGCTCAAGCGGAATTCCTCGGCATCGATGAGCTTGCCGATAAGCTCGGGGGATTTTTCAATCAGTGGGGTAGCAAGGTCTTTATAGAAAGAATTGCGGGCTTTTACGGTGGAGTTGAGCACTTGAATCGTGACGAGACGGATGAGCGGAATAAAAAGAAAGAGCCCGCCATATATTGAAAGAAGGAGCGCGGCTGCCGGCAAGCCGCTCAATTGCTTGTCCGGCAACACGTGTAACCAGTACCAGAAGAGGAGCAGGCTGCCGAGGAAATTGAGCGTCACAAGGGCATATACGCCCCGCAAGGCGTGGGAAGGGATGCTGGTGAACTGCCAGAGCCTCTCTTCCAGGCAGGCAGGAAGAGGATCTCTCAAGAGATCGCGGCTCGGGGAGCTCAAGGACGGGAAATGATAGACGATATTGCCTTTGTCTGTGACGACAGGCACTCCGTTGAAACGAGCAAGTACGGCACAGAAATCCTTGTCTCCATCAGGGTTGCGCCCGAAATACGGAGCCAAAAGCTCGGCTGTCACGACACCCTCATTTTCCCTGATGACCTGCGCCAGCAGCTTCCAGCGCCTTTCATCGAGATCGAAATTGGGGTCGCCTTCTCCGAAAAGAAAGCTGAAGCAGTTCAAGAGAAAGCCACGCGGGCGCCTTTGGGAATCTTCTTTCCTTGCCTCGAAAAAGAGAAGCTCGGAAAGAGCCAGCTTTCGCAAAATATCCATGAAGTCCGCCCGGAGCCGATCGGCTGCGCCGAAGGCTCCTGTTATCACGGAGAGGATGGCATAGAAGAGATATACCAGTCCCCAGACTGCGAAGATAGAGACGATGAGTGTCAATCCGAAAGAAAACCGGAACAAGAGAAAAATGACCGAAGCGATGCGGCGTCCGAGGGAATCAACGGTTGCCCTCAGTCCCCTGGTCACATAATGCAGTTTGAAGCCAGGGTCAAAGCAATAAAGAATTGTACCGGAGGCAGTCACGGCAAGATGCCCTCCGGTTTCAGCGGCAATAGAGTTGAGCAGGCTGCTTGCGACATCGGAAGACAACCCCGTCCAAGCCATGACATCGGCTACAGTCGCCTGGTTGCCCATGGCTGCTATGGCTTTGATTACTTCCTCTTTGCTCATCTCGTGTCGTCCGGCAACAGTAATCCTGCCCCAAGCAAATCTGGCTCTAACAACAGCGCCTCGGTCCTTGCTGGTCGTCGCCAGCATTTTCTTGAGCCAGGGAGTCGCTTGCCTCAATCTCGGACTCCCTTGTCTTAGATCCAGCTATCTTGAGCCAGACCCTGATTGCCGCAACAAGTGAGATCAAGACCAGTACCATAAAAGCTGTGCCCACGGCGGCATCGAGATAATCGTTAAAGATGAGGGCGCGGACTGCCTGGGTATCGCCGGCAAACACCCGGTTGCCGGAAAGCTGCGCTGACAGGTGCCTGGCGTGGGCGATAAAGCCCAGAGCCGGGTCGGCGCTGAAGACTTTCAGGTATCCGCCCGTCAGAGTCACAGTAAGAAGCCAGGCAAGCGGGCAAAGTGTTATCCAGGACAGGCAGGCTTTGCCGCGGCGTAATATCACCGTGGTGCCAAGACTGAGAGCAATGACTGAGAGAAGTTGGTTGGATATGCCAAAGAGGGGCCAGAGGCTGTTGATGCCGCCGAGGGGATCTACGACGCCTTGAAAGAGAAAATAGCCCCAGGAGCAAACTACAAGCGCCGAGCTGAGAATTATCGACGGATACCAGCTTGTTTGCCCAAGAGGTTTCCAGAGAACGGAAAGAAAGTCCTGCAGCAAGAACCGTCCTGCCCTTGTCCCGGCGTCCAGGCAAGTAAGAATGAAGAGGGCCTCGAACATGATGGCGAAGTGATACCAGGCAGCCAGCTGGCTGGAGCCACCTGCAGCCAGGGAGAAGATGCTCGCCATGCCGACTGCCAGTGTGGGACCGCCGCCCGTGCGCGACCACAGGCTCCCTTCGCCGACGCTTGCCGCCAGGTGTTTCATCTGGTCTGCTGTAACAGGATAGCCCCAGGAGCTGATAACGGCACAGGCTTTCAGAGGATCGCTGCCGACTGCCCCTGCCGGGCTGTTGATGGCGAAATAATCTCCAGGCGGCAAGATGGAGGCAGCAATCACAGCCATGATAGCCACGGTCGCCTCGCAGAGCATTGCCCCGTAACCGATAGGACGAGCTTGCATCTCCCGGTCAAGCAGCTTCGGCGTCGTACCGGATGCGACAAGGGCGTGGAAACCGGAGATAGCTCCGCAGGCAATTGTTATGAAACAGAAAGGGAAAATGCCTCCGGCAAACAAGGGTCCATTTCCCCTGGCGAATACGGTCAAAGGCGGCATCTGCAAGTGCGGGTGCACAAGGACAATTCCGAAGGCAAGCAAGGCGATGGTGCCGATTTTTATAAAAGCAGAAAGATAATCTCTGGGCGCCAGCAAGACCCACACGGGCAGGACGGAGGCAACGAAGCCATAGATCATTATGCACACAGAAAGCGCCGGTCCGCTCAAAGTAAACAGGGCAGCCAGCTGAGGCTCGCCAGCCACAAATTGTCCGGCAAAGACAGCGGCAAGAGTAAGGACAACGCCGATAAGCGAACCTTCCATAACTTTGCCAGGCCGCCAGAAACGCATGTAGCAGCCCACAAACATGGCTATTGGCACGGTCATCGCCAGAGTGAATAGGCCCCACGGGCTCATCTTCAAGGCATTGACCACGACCAGAGCGAGCACCGCCATCAAGATCACCATAATGAGGAGAATGGCTATCAGGGCCACCAGCCCTGATGTCCTGCCGATTTCATCGCGGCACATCTGCCCGAGCGACCTGCCGTTGCGGCGCATTGAAGCGCAGAGTATGACAAAATCCTGTACGGCGCCAGCCAGGACGACGCCGATGATGATCCAGAGTGTGCCAGGCAGATAGCCGAACTGGGCTGCCAGTATTGGACCGACCAGAGGTCCAGCCCCTGCTATGGCGGCAAAATGATGCCCGAAGGTCACCCATTTGTGAGTTGGCACATAATCCTTACCGTCTGCCAGCCGGTGTGCCGGAGTCAGTCGTTCGTCGGACAGCTCGAAGACTTTCTCAGCAATGAATTTGCTGTAAAAGCGGTAGCCGGCGGCAAAAGTGCACAAAGCTGCTGTTGCCAGCCAGACGGCATTTATCTTTTCCTGGCGCCCGAAAGCGATAAAAGATAAGGATATAGCGCCAAGCAAGGCTGTTATTGACCAGATAATCAAACTGGCACAACGGCGCACGGCAACTCCTCCCAGGATATTTTAACCCAGGCGCCACGGACATTTAGCGCAAGGAGATTGAAGGTTGCTCACGCCTTCTTATCCGACGAGAAGCCCGGCGAGAGTTGCCGAAAGATAGCTGGCCAGGGTGCCGCACATGAGGGCTTTCAGCCCAAGACGGGCGAGATCCTGTCTCCTCGATGGGGCAATCTCGCCAATGCCGCCAATTTGAATGGCTATGGAGCTGAAATTAGCAAAGCCGCACAGGGCGAAGGTGGCGATAGTTTCTGCATGGGCTCCGATTGTCGCTGTGGAGATATGCTTGAGCATGGCGGACATATCGCTATAAGCTACAAATTCATTTATGACCAGCTTCTCGCCCATAAGCCGCCCGACAATATGAGCGTCCGCCCAGGGCACTCCCAGAAGCCAGGCAACAGGCGCAAACATCACTCCGAATATATCTTGCAACTTGAGGGCGTCAAGATTCAGCCCGAACATGTCGGCTCTCAACCCCAGGGCATAAAGTTGCTTGCCGGCAAGTCCGAGGAAGGCGTCGGTCATGGCAATCAAAGCGATAAAGGCTATTAACATCCCGACCACATTGAGCCCGATGCGCAGACCATCGGAAGCGCCGTGAGCCGCCGCATCAATTAGATTGGCATTCGTCTTTTCCACAGCCACCTGAACCTTCCCCTTTGTCTTGGACTCTTCTGTTTCGGGGAACACAATCTTGGCGATGACAAGCCCGCCCGGCGCTGCCATGATGCTCGCTGTAAGCAAGTAAGAAGCTTTGATGCCTAGCCCTATGTATACGGCCAGCACCCCGCCGGCAACGCAGGCCATGGAGCCGGTCATCGAAGCCAGCAATTCGGACATTGTCATGGAAGGGACGTAAGGGCGGATGAGAAGTTGTGCTTCCACCTGCCCGACAAAGACGGAGGCGGCGTTGGACAAGGCCTCCGAGCCGCTTGCTCCCATGATCACCGCCACTACTTTCGCTACCACTTGTACGAGCTTCTGCATGATACCGAGGTAGTAGGAAATGCTCACCAGGCTGGAAACAAAGATGATTGTCGGCACGACGCGGAAAGCAAAGAGATAGTCCGCTCCCGGTCCGAAGAGCTTGACCATGGTTTCAGGCTGATTGACCAGAGCGCCGAAAACAAATCCGGCCCCCTTATCCGAAAAGCCCAGGATAGCTGTGATCACGTCGCCGATAGTGCGGAAGAGATTCTGCCCGAACTCCACTTTCAAGACGAAAATCGCCATCAGCAATTGCAAGAGAAGCCCGGAGCAAACAAGCCTGTAATTGATGGCTTTGCGATTGTTGGACATCAGGTAGGCAAGCCCGAGTATGGACGCCACTCCCAGAAGACCGACCCACTTGGATTCCAGATTCATGCTCAGGACCTCAGAGCGCCGGGGTTCACTAAATTGCTGAGAGCTTCTTTCAACCTTGCTTGCTCAATTGCCAGGAGCTTCTTGCAAATGAACAGCCAGATAATCTTCTCCCGACATTTGAATTCGTGTATGAAAAGTTTGAAAGCCCGGCTTGCGAATTTCAATGTCATGGGCTCCGTCGGCAACGCTCAGGCGCAGCGCCATCAACTTTACGCCGGACTCAGGTAAGGCGGTGAGCTTGCCTGCCGGTTTGCCGTCGATCAATACGTTGGCGCCGTCGGCAGAGCGGTCCCCGTCAATGAAAAAGTTGTAACTGGATACGACGGTATTCCTCGTCATCAGCCAGAGGCTTACGAGCACGAGGAGGACGAAGGCAAACCAGAGCCTGACTGCGCTAAATTGCCGCGGTGGAACTTGTTGTGCCCCTGCCGTTGTTGCCTTTGATTTCTCTTTGCCTGTCAGATCTTTGCTCGGCGTTTCAGGAAAAGGCGATTGCCCGGGGGGACTCAAAACAATATTACTGCCTTGAGGAGTTGCAGGCAGTATGGCACTGTCGACGCCTGCGTTGAATGTACTGCTCATAATTATCCTCTGGGAGCTTAAGTTGTTTTCAGAAACCCGAGCCGTTCCCCTGTCCGGGGATGCCCGTCGGTTTGAAGCGGCGGTTATGGAGCCCCGGGGAAAGAGTTGGATCGGTTATGGACGTGTATTTGCGCTGGTTGTCTTGCCCTGGGCCATTACTGCGCGCCGGCGGCTCGCACTCGATCATGATTGTCGGCGAAGGGCTGTGCGGCGAGTGTGACAGGGGGGCAGGAGATTGAGGCGAGCCCAGCCCGGTCGGCGATGGAGCAGAAGGAGAAGCCGGCGCCGGTGCCGGCGTTTGTGGTACCACATCCGGTGCGGGAGTCGGGCTGCCGCCAGCTCCAGGAGGCGGCGCCTGCTGGGCACCGTCCGGCAAGGGCGCTGCCGGGCTGCCGCCATCGAGATTGTCTCCGGCAGCTGCCGCGTTGTTGTCGGACGGCGCAATTGGCACCAGTTTTGGAACTTGCAAGGCAGACCCTTCCTCCTCGGAGGCCGAGTCGCCTGCCTCGTTTGCGTCTAGGGTCTTGCTGGGGGCGATGAAAGAGCCAGGAGGCGTGGGATGTCTTTGGTAATAAGCCACGTTGAAGTCTTTCCAGATTTTGGCCATGACAACGCCGCCTGTGACATTGTGTCCTGGAATGGGCAGATTCTCGTCATTGCCGCCCCAGACCGCGGTGACAAGATCTGGCGTGAAGCCGATGAACCAGATATCTTTGGCGGCATCAGCCGTTCCTGTCTTGCCTGCTGCCGGGCGGTCCGGCAATTTGGCCTGAGTACCGGTGCCATGGTTGACTACATCCTGCATCACATCAACCAGCCTGGCGACAGCCTCGGAATCGAACACTTTATCCACGCGCGGCTCGAAAACTTCAATGACCTGCCCGCGGTTGTTTTCAATTTTGCGAAGTATTTGCGGGCGAATAGCCACGCCGGCTCTGGCGAAAGTGGCGTAGGCTCCTGCCATATCCAGAGGAGTGACGGCAGAGCTGCCCAGCGACAGTGAAAGATTGTTGTCCAGTTTTGTTGTTATGCCGGCCAGTCGTGCCGTCTCGATGACATTTTCTATGCCGACTGCCTTGCCGACCTTGACTGCTGGCACGTTTCTCGAAAGCATCAAGGCCTTGCGCACGGTTATCTTGCCCATGAATTTATGATCGAAATTCTTCGGCGACCAGTCAGGGAGCCCCCATCCTTGCTTGATCGTTAGTGGCGAATCTTCGATGGGGCTGTCGGGCTTGAAGGTGCCCTTGAGAAATGCCGACAGATAAACGAAGGGCTTGAATGAAGAGCCTGCTGTATGCGGATTGGTCGCCCGGTTGAACTGATTTTTCCAGAAATCTCCAACGCCGCCGACTAGAGCCAGCACTGCACCGTCTTTGACGGAGACGGTCACGAGCGCTCCCTGGGTCACTCCCTTCGGAGCTTTCTTTATGTCGTCGGCAAGAACTTTTTCGGCTATCTCCTGGACGGTGGGATCGAGATTTGTATAAACGCGCAAGCCTTGACGGCGCATTTCCGCCTCGGAGAACCGTCCGCGCAATTGCTGCAGAACATGGCTGATGTAATAAGGATAGTTCTGCAGCGGGTTTATCCCTTTCTTGAATACAAGCTTTTCTTTTCTGGCAGAAGATGCCTGGGCCGGCGTGATATAGCCGTATTCGACCATTTTGTCCAGAATCTCGCGCTGTCTTATAAGAGCAACTTGTCTGTTTGCCGGATTGCCCAGCTCCGAGGGCGCCTTCACCAGCCCGGACAGGAATGCCGACTGGGCAAGGGTCAAAGACGCCGCACTCGAATCGAAATAACGGGAAGCTGCCCGCTCTATGCCGTAACCGCCATTGCCGAAATAGACCTGATTGAGATACATCTCCAGGATCTTGTCTTTGGAGTATCGCCGCTCTACTTCGGCGGACATGAATACTTCTTTTATTTTGCGGTCGAAAGTTCGCCCCTTGTCCTCGAAGAAAAGGTTCTTGATGAGCTGCTGCGTGATTGTCGAGCCGCCTTCCACAACGTGCCCGGCTTGCAAGTTCGTGACCATAGCCCGGAATATGCTTACCGGATTGATGCCATGGTGCTCGTAAAAATGGTGATCTTCGGCAGCCAGCATCGCCTGCTGCATCTGAGTGGAAACTTGATTGAGAGGCACAACGCGCCTGTCCTCGTCGCCCTCGACGGTGCAGATGAGATGATCGTTGCGGTCGAGGATCTGAATGGCTTCAATAGGCTCGTATTTCTCCAGAACGGATATGTCCGGCATGTCCTTGAGATTCTGGTAAACTTTGGCTCCGAAATAGCCAGCCGGCAGAGCAAGAGCCAAAAAGACAAAGAAGAGAAACTTCTTGAAGAGCCCACCGGACTTGCCTTTGGGCTTACTGGATCCAGAACTTCTGGCCGCCTTTTTCTGCTTGTTCAAAAGACCAATCCGCCCAGAGCTTCGCCTTAGCTTCAGCGCCAAAGGGCCATTATATCTTACGCCTTACGCACGCGGGTGGCTGGACATATATATACGGCGCAGCCTCTCGAGCGAGACATGCGTGTATATTTGCGTGGTCGAAATACTGGAGTGTCCGAGCAGATCTTGGACAACTCTGAGATCGGCCCCGCCTTCGAGCAAGTGTGTGGCGAAAGTGTGCCTGAGAGTGTGCGGCGTGATTATCTTGTCGATATTAGCCTGGCGGGCATATTTGAGCACAATTCGGTGAACCGAGCGAGTGGAAAGCGGAGTGGATTGCCGGGAAACAAACAGAGGCTCAGAAGGGTCCATCGATGAGCCAGCGACTGCATCGCCTCCAGGAATTTCCAGGCGGTCTTTCTTGCCGGAGCGCCTGTCCAGGTAGCTTTTCAGCCAGGTGCATGCGCTCTTGTTCAAAAGGACCACGCGCTCGCGCGAGCCTTTGCCCAGCACGCGAATTTCCATAGCTTCCAGCTCGACGCTGCCGACCAAGGCCGAGCAAAGCTCGCTCACTCGCATGCCTGTGGCATAAAGAGTCTCGAGTATCGCCCGGTCCCGGATGGCGTTGAGATGCTCGAGTCCATCGCCTGAGCCTGTTATATCTACCGCCTCGAACAGTCGGGTGACTTCGTCTTTTTCCAGGCACGGCGGCAGGCGTCGTGCCAGTTTCGGTCCGCGTACGAGCTTGGAGGGATCATCTTCGATAAGTTGCTCGCGTCTCAAATAGCGACAGAAGCTCCTGATTGCCGAAACTTTCCTGACCACAGTATGGCGGCTGTATCGCTCTTGAATGGAGCGCACATAGGCTCTCAGGCTCTCCGCTTCCAGCGATGCACCTTGCGGGGCTGCCGGGGCAGGAGAAAAATCAATGTTTCCGTTGGCATCGGACTGCCATATGTCTCCATGCATCAGCTGCTTGAGATCGTTTACATAAGCTCGGATTGTATGCGAGGAATAATTGCGCTCCAGCTCCAGATATACAGCGAACTGGTCGAGCCATTCCTTTGTTATTTGAGGATCTTGCCGCGTGTCCAAGCGGGTCTTCTTTCTAGGCCTTTCGGCAGGACGCGTCTAGCTCATTATAAGACGCTTATCAACTTTGTAAAGTAGTAGAATGGCAATTTTAGTTGTCAGGCATGATGCCTGCTCTTTTCAAGAAGTAAGCTCTCCGGCGCAGGTGCCTCAGCCAGGACCCAAGCGCCGCAGGCGCAAAGAGGCAAAGAGGCAATGTCGCAGGTGCAGAATCACCAGGTGTCAGCCGGTTCAGAGCTTGCCTGATGGCGCTCTTGAACTTTCCTGGCGTCTGCCTTTACCTTTACCTTGCGGCAAAGCGCGTAGTTGCAAAGAGCTTCCTTGTTAGATTTGCGCCCTTTGTGGGCACAACAATCACAAGCGTTGAAACGAGGATAGATTCATGCCCGCCGAATATGACCGCGAAGAATTGACGCGGATTACGCACAGCAGACTCCGGCCTGTCAACCAGTTCAATGACCCTGGTATTACCCACCAGGAAATAAAGAGCCTCAAAATAGTTGCTGCCGAAGAGCAGAAGGGTTCAGTGCAAGCGCATCGCTTGTTCGATCGTCTCTTCGGGGGGATTCTGGGCTTGTTCAAGGGACTCTTTTTTATCAGGCCCAAGAGCCACAACCAGTGCGATCTTTACGGGCATGTCCTGCCGCCGGGCGGATTCCAGGGGGTTCTCCCCAAATGTTACGACTGCAGCGCCGAGATCAAGTCCCCGGACGAAGTTCGAGGCGCAACCCCCCGCGAGCAACGCAGAGACGACCGCGCCAAAGACACCGGTCAACAGCGCAAATACGTCAAATGACGCGGACGAAAAGCCAGAGTTTTAAACTTCGGGGATGCGTAGGAATCGAACCCACCCGGGGCAGGGTCAACCTGTCCCACAACGGTTTTGAAGACCGGGCACCACACCAGCGATGATCCATCCCCGTCTATATTGTTAGCACCTTTGTGCTCCAGCATTGCCTCCGGAAGATATTCCTTAGGTTAAGATGCTAGAAGCAAATTAGCGTTTTTTAATGCTGGAGAACCGCCATTCCATGCAGTTTTTTTTGAGCTGCAGCTAAATTTAATCTAACAATCGCCAAATGATGCCGTTTACATTCAATAAATGGATATTGACATTCTTGTGAGATGATACGATATTCCGTCATCCGTCCATTTATAAAAATTGCTGTTTTGCTCAGCCATAACCAGTTTTCCGAGGTAGTCAATGGCTTTACAAGTTCCTGACCGCGTCCGCACTTTCGGGGTCGGTGGTTCTCGCTTCGCGAATCTTCCTGATCTGGCCGAAATTCAAAAGAGTTCGTTCAAGTGGTTTGTAGATGAAGGTCTCGGCGAAGAACTCCGGGCCTTCAGTCCGATCAAGGACTACACAGGCAGGCTCGAATTGCACTTTCTGCCGACATACACCTTTGACGATCACACCGAACCCAATAAGCCAAAAACGCCTGAAGAAGCGCGTTCTATGGATGCCAGCTTCACAAAGAAACTGCGTATTCAAATGCGCCTGGTCAACCGTGAGCTCGGCGAAATAAAAGAGCAAGAAATTTATGTCGGTGACATCCCGATAATGACCGATCGCGGCACATTCATTATCAATGGCGCCGAGCGGGTCATCGTCAGCCAGATTGTCCGCAGCCCGGGCATCTATTACAAACGCGAAGTAGATACCAACGGCAAGCGCACATTCTCAGCCACGCTTATTCCCAACCGGGGGGCCTGGCTCAAATTCGAGACTGATGTCAATGATGTCATCTATGTCAAGATTGACAAGAACAGGAAGCTCTTGGCCAGTACGCT
>JAHFBI010000061.1:3244-4908 GCA_023250095.1 Candidatus Melainabacteria bacterium | reverse complement strand
GGAGGGACTTTTCCGCCATCGCGATTTCTTGAAAAAGACGCTGGACAAGGACAATACTAAGTCTCGCGAAGACGCCCTCATCGAAGTCTATCGCAAGCTGCGCCCGGGCGATCCGCCTTCGGTTGCTGGCGGTCAGAGCATCCTTGAGAGCCGTTTCTTCGACGACAAGCGTTACGATCTCGGCAAGGTCGGCCGTTACAAGCTAAATAAGAAGCTTGCTCTTTCCGTTCCGGAAACACAGCGCACGCTCAGTCGCGAAGACATCGTGGCGGCAGTCGATTACTTGATCGCCCTCAATTATGATGAAGGGCAGGTCGACGACATCGACCACCTGGGCAACCGGCGAATCCGTTCGGTCGGCGAGCTGTTGCAGAACCAGTTCCGCATCGGTCTTTCGCGTCTCGAGCGCATCGTCAAGGAAAGAATGACCCTGCAGGATGCCGATTCGCTCACGCCGGCCAATCTGCTCAACACCAAGCCGCTGGTAGCCGCCATAAGAGAATTTTTTGGCTCTTCGCAGCTTTCTCAGTTCATGGATCAGACCAATCCGCTGGCCGAGCTCACGCACAAACGGCGTATCTCGGCTCTGGGTCCGGGTGGTCTCTCGCGCGAGCGCGCTGGTTTTGCCGTGCGCGATATTCACCCCAGCCACTACGGGCGTATTTGCCCGGTGGAAACACCTGAAGGACCGAACGCCGGACTGATTGGCTCGCTGGCCACACATGCCCGTGTCAATGAATACGGTTTCATCGAAACGCCTTACCGGCGTGTCCTCAACGGCAAACTCACCGAATCGATTGATTATCTGACAGCCGATGAAGAGGATCGCTATCGCGTCGCGCCCGGAGACGTGGCCGCAGACGAGAAGGGCAACTTCTTGCAGGAGCTCATTCCGGTCCGCTACAAAGCAGAGTTCATGGAGACCACCCACGATCAGGTGGACTATGTCGGTGTCAGTCCCATTCAGATCATTTCGGTCGGAACAGCCCTCATTCCTTTCATCGAGCATGATGACGCCAACCGGGCTCTGATGGGCTCCAACATGCAACGCCAGGCCGTGCCTCTGGTCAAGACTGAGCGCGCTCTTGTCACCACCGGCATAGAGAAGCAATCCGCTCGCGACTCGGGTATGGTTGTTGTCTCAGACGTCGAAGGCAAGGCGGAGTACATCAGTGCCAATGAAGTGCGCATCCGCACAAGAGATCGTCTGGTCAAATACAAGCTCTCCAAGTTCCAGCGCTCCAATCAAGACACCTGTCTCAACCAGAGACCGATTGTCAAAGTCGGAGACACTGTTCGTCCCGGACAGATCATTGCCGACGGAGCTGCCACGGATCAAGGCGAGCTGGCAGTTGGGCGCAATATCCTTGTGGCATTCATGCCCTGGGAAGGATACAACTTTGAAGATGCTATCTTGATCAGCCAGCGTCTGGTCTTTGATGACGTTATGACTTCCATTCACATCGAGAAGCTGGAGATTGACGCCCGCTCCACCAAGCTCGGTCCGGAAGAAATCACACGTGAGGTTCCCAACGTCTCGGAAGAGTCCTTGCGCCACCTCGACGAGAACGGCATCGTTCGCATCGGATCGCGCGTTTATCCCGATGACATTCTCGTTGGCAAGATCACGCCCAAGGGTGAATCTGAGCATCCTCCGGAAGAGA
>JAHFBI010000061.1:0-3234 GCA_023250095.1 Candidatus Melainabacteria bacterium | reverse complement strand
GTTCCCCATGGCGAAGGCGGGCGGGTCGTCGACGTCAAAGTGTTCGACCGGGAGAAAGGCGACGAGCTGCCGCCTGTTGCTAACAAAGTTGTGCGCGTTTACATTGCTCAGAAGCGGAAGATCTCCGTCGGTGACAAAGTCGCCGGGCGCCACGGCAACAAAGGCATCGTCGCCAAAATCCTACCCACCGAAGACATGCCTTTCCTGCCCGACGGCACAGCGGTTGACATCGTGCTTAATCCGCTCGGTGTCCCGAGCCGGATGAATGTGGGGCAAACTTACGAAACCTTGCTCGGTCTGGCTGCGATGTTGACCGGACAGCGTTACGAAGTGCCGCCTTTCGACGAGATGTTCGAAAAGGAAGCAAGCTCGCATCTGATTCATCGTGAGATTGCTGCTGGCAAGAAGCATGCCAACATAGACTGGGTTGGCAACGACGGCAAAGTCATACTTTATGACGGTCGCTCGGGCGAGTCTTTCGACAGCCCGGTGTCAGTCGGACAAATCTATATGATGAAGCTGGTTCACCTGGTTGACGACAAGATCCACGCTCGTTCCACCGGTCCTTACAGCCTCGTTACCCAGCAACCGCTGGGCGGCAAGGCGCAGTTCGGCGGACAGCGACTGGGAGAAATGGAATGCTGGGCGTTGGAAGCCTTTGGAGCTGCCTACAGCCTCCAGGAAATGTTGACCATCAAATCAGATGACGTCAACGGCCGTTCCAAGGCTTACGAAGCCATAGTCAAGGGCGAGAACCTCCGACGTCCGGGCATTCCGGAGTCCTTCAAGGTTCTGGTTCGTGAACTGCAATCAATCGGGCTCGATGTCTCAGTCGCCAAACGCACCAAGGATGGCGGCGAACTGGAAGTTGATCTGATGGCGGAAGTTGAAGAAACCAAACCGCGCGGATTGAGGCGCATGAGCCCGTTCGGCGAGATCGGGCTGGAAGCCGAGCTGTCCGAGTTGACAGGGCAGGCCGTCATTCCTGCTGGCGCGGCAGTTGCCGTCAGCGAGCGTGAAGGTGACGAAGACGGCGAGGAAGAAGAAATTCTTCCGGTCGAATCCGATGCCGTTGAAGCTGAAGCTGAAGCCGAGGAAGGCGGCGAAGAGTTCTGAGCTGCCGCACAGCCTCATACGAACTCGTGAGAATGTATGCCGATGGCAAAAGAAACAATCTAGAAACAAGAGAGCCGCTGGTTTAACCTGCCCCCTAGGGGATGCGGCAATAGAGAGATGAGTAAAGCGGGCTTGCGCCCAGTTAATTGGAGGTCTTCCCGGTATTATGCCAACTAGTATTGACCGTTTCGACTATATAAAGATTGGGATTGCCTCATCCGATCGCATTTTGAGCTGGTCGCACGGTGAAGTGACAAAGCCCGAGACTATCAACTACCGTACGCTCAAGCCGGAAAAGGACGGGCTCTTCTGCGAGCGCATCTTTGGACCATCGAAGGACTGGGAGTGCTATTGCGGCAAGTACAAACGGGTTCGCCACCGCGGTATCACTTGCGAGCGTTGCGGGGTGGAAGTCACAGATTCGAAAGTGCGCCGCCACCGCATGGGGCACATTCGCCTGGCCTCGCCGGTGACTCATATCTGGTTCCTGAAAGGCATTCCCAGCTATATCGGGCTTCTGCTCGATCTGCCCTTGCGCGATCTGGAGCAGGTTGTTTATTTCAACGCGTACATTGTCACCAATCCAGGCAACGCCCCTGATCTGCATAAATATCAGTTGCTCTCGGAAGAAGAATACGAGAAGAACCTCGACGATCCCAATCTGCAATTTGATGTGGGCATCGGTGCTGAGGCGATTAAGCAGCTATTGCACGAGCTGGCTCGCCCGATTTATGAGCGTCCTGACAGCCCGGATGATCGCGGCAAGCTCCTGGATTTACCGGGTCTCAAAGAATTGAGTAAGGTGTTGCGCGAAGAGCTGGCCGGGTCCGGCGGCTCCCAGCAGAAGCGCGCCAAGATCATCAAGCGCCTGCGCCTGGTGGAAGCCCTGATCAACTCCAATACCGACCCTACCTGGGTCGTCCTGGAAGTATTGCCTGTCACTCCGCCTGATCTGCGCCCGATGGTGCAGCTCGACGGGGGGCGCTTCGCTACTTCCGACTTGAACGACCTGTACAGACGCGTTATCAACCGCAACAACCGGTTGGCCAGATTGCTGGAGATGGGAGCGCCGGAGATTATCGTGCGCAACGAAAAGCGCATGCTGCAAGAAGCCGTGGACGCGCTCATCGACAACGGTCGCCGCGGCAGAACTGTGGTCGGACCGAACAACCGCCCCCTGAAATCTCTTTCCAACATCATCGAAGGCAAACAAGGACGCTTCCGCCAGAACTTGCTCGGCAAGCGCGTCGATTACTCCGGCCGCTCGGTGATCGTGGTCGGTCCAACCCTCAAACTGCACCAGTGCGGACTGCCAAGAGAAATGGCTCTGGAGCTTTTCAAGCCTTTTGTGATCAACAAGTTGATCGAGCGCCAGATTGTCCAGAACATCAAGTCGGCCAAGAAGCAGATTGAAAGAGGCTCAGCCATTGTCTGGGAAATCCTGGAGGAAGTAATTCAGGGACACCCTGTATTGCTCAACCGCGCTCCCACGCTGCACAGGCTGGGTATCCAGGCTTTCGAGCCTGTGCTGGTGGAAGGACGAGCGATTCAATTGCACCCGCTTGTCTGCTCGGCTTTCAACGCCGACTTTGACGGCGACCAGATGGCCGTGCACGTACCGCTTTCCGTGGAAGCTCAGGCCGAGGCCCGCATGTTGATGCTGGCTTCCAACAACATCTTGTTGCCGGCTACGGGGCGCCCGACAATCACCCCGACTCAGGACATGGTTCTGGGTATCTATTACTTGACTATCGAAAAAAATATCTCAGCCGATCCCAAGCTCTGCAAGGGGGCCGGCATGCGTTTTGTGAGCATGAGCGATGCTCGCGCGGCTTACGAAGCCGGTGTAGTCGATCTGCATGCCAAAATCAAAGTGCGCGACCTGGACAGCACTATGATAGAAACTACTCCCGGACGCATTATCTTCAACGAAGTGCTCAGGGAGGCTGTTTCGCCTTCAAGCTCGCAGGCGGCAATTGGCGTGGTGGGCGGCAGGAAGCCGCATGAGTTTATCAACTCCATCGTCGACAAGAAGCGGCTCGGCGCTCTCCTCTCGCAAATTTACGAGAAATACGGCACAGCCCGCTCGGCGGATTTAGCCAATGCTCTCAAGGATCT